>DASPQQ010000018.1:0-2441 GCA_035624885.1 Bryobacteraceae bacterium
GATTTATTCGATTGCAGGAATGCTCAGCGTAATCGCAGTTGGAGCCTTCGCGCTGCAGTTCTTCATGTGGCTGCGCGCAATGGAAGGCGCCGGTGCCAGCGTCCAGAACACTGCCGCGCCACTCAATGTCGCCGGCCGTTACCGTCCCATGCTGCGCCTGCTCGCCGACGAGGATTTTGGCTTCGTCGCCGGCAATCCGAAACTGCTCCGGGCCCTGCGCAGCGAACGCCACAGAATTTTCCGCAGTTACCTGAGCTGCCTCACGCGCGAATATGGCCGTTTACTGGCCGGAATCCGCCTGGTCATGGTGCAGTCCCGGGTCGACCGCCCCGATCTGGCGCGCGCCCTCGCGAAGAACCGGCTTCTCTTCACTCTCGCCATCTGCCGGATTGAATACCGTCTCGCGATGCAGTCGCTCGGCCTCGGTAAGGTCGACATCTCAGCCGTCGTCGAATCCTTCGACCGGCTTCGCGAGTCCGCCGTTGCCCTGCAGGCTCTGCCCTCGGCGGCCTGATTTAACTTCGCTTTCTTCTTCTTTTAAAGCCGCGGGAATACCTGTCTTCCACGACGGATATGCCAGTTCGACGCCGAGTAATTCCCGGATTTTCCGTCCATTCACTCTTCTGCCACGGATCGTGGCGCCGCCCGGCGCCGGCGCCGCACCGAGGCACCATTCGATGATCTCCGCGCTCGAGCAGGGCAGATCGTCCGCGACCGGCCAGGCACCCCCGAGATCCGACCACAGCGCCGCATCCACCAGCGCCGCCAGATCGTCAACATGAATCCGGCTCACCACTCCTGAACCGGCGCCGCGCGGCGCCCGGCCCTCCTTGAGCGCCGTATGGACGCCTCGTCCGGGCCCGTAAATGGCCGCGGCGCGCAGAATCAGAGACGTCCAGGGCCCTCCCGCCACCCAGCCCTCCTCTTCGAGCCGCCGCTCGCCTCTCTCGTCGTCGGGCGCCGGCCGGGTGGTTGCGTCCACGTTCTCCTCCGCCCCATAAACACCGGTGGATGAAATGTAGACGACCCGAACGGGCTCAAGCGACTGAATCAGCTCATGCAGCGCCCGCGTCTCCTCCGCGGGCAGCGTGGGAATCGAATGGAGCAGCCGGGTTTTCCGCGCCAATTCCCCCGCATTTCCCCAATCCACGAGCCGCAATCCGGGCTGATTCAGGTGACGGAACCGCGCCACATCCCCACGCACCGCCGCCTGCACCGGAACACCCCGCGCGAGCAGCCGCCGCGCCAGGCGCTGGCCCGTGAACCCGAGTCCTAAAATGGTGACCAAACGTGCAGTATCCCATCGGGGACAAGCGCGCCGCCAATCTTGAGCGGCTGCGCACGGAGCAGTTCGACGTTCTCATCGCGGGCGGCGGCATCAACGGCGCCGGCATCGCCCGCGACCTCACCCTGCGCGGCGTCGGCCTGCGCGTCGCCCTGCTCGAGAAGAATCAATTTGCCTCTGGCACGAGCAGCCGCAACTCCCAGCTCATTCACGGCGGCCTGCGCTACCTCAAATATCTCCAGTTCGACCTCGTTCATGAAGCCCTCCGCGAACAGGCGACGCTCCTCAAAATCGCGCCGGGTCTCGTCAGCCCCCTCGAATTCCTGCTGCCCTGCTATCGCGCCTTCGACCGCTGGTTCTACCGCGCCGGCCTCGCGCTTTATCAGATCCTCGGCGCCCAGGCCGCGCACTCGCTGTCGCGTGAAACAGTCACCTCGCTCGAGCCGCACCTGGCCCGCCATAACCTCCGCGCCGGCCTGATGTTTTCCGACTGCCTCGTCCATTCCGCTCGGCTGGTCATTGAGAACATCGTCGACGCGGAAGCGCGCGGAGCCGCCGTCGCGAACCACGTCGAATGGCGCGGAGATCATGCCTTCGATCGCCTTTCCGGCCGGCAGTTCGCCATCCGCGCCCGCCGGATCGTCGACGCCACCGGCGCGTGGTCCGAAGCCGGCCAATTGCGTCTCGTGCGCGGCTCGCACCTGATCTTCCCCCGGATTCAGGCAGGGAACGAGGCCATCTCGTATTTCGACGAACAGGGCCGCATCGTCTTCCTGATTCCGTGGGGAGAAAACCACGATCTCACGCTGGTGGGAACCACCGACGTCGACCATCACGGCAGCCTCGACGACGTTCGCATTTCGCCCGAAGAAACGTCCTATCTCTACGCCATCGTGCGCCGCCTCTACCCGGAATATCGCGGCGAACACATCTCGAGCTACAGCGCCCTGCGGCCCCTCATCCCCGAAGCCGGCCGGTCGGCAACTTCCACCAGCCGCGAGCACAGAATCCGGGGAACTGCGGATGGCGTCCTCCATATCGCCGGCGGCAAATACACCACCTATCGGGCCATGAGCGAAGAACTCGTCGACGCGCTCCTCCCCGATCTCCGTCCCGGCCACGACTATCCCTCGCGCACCGCCGAAGTCCCGCTCGA
>DASPQQ010000019.1:0-10295 GCA_035624885.1 Bryobacteraceae bacterium
GCCTTCTTCCCACATGGCGAAGGTGACCACCGAGAGTGCTCCGGTGACCTTCTCGTCGATATGGGTGCCCGCGATATCGATGCGGCCTTCGCGCAGCCAGTTGAGGGCGCGCGAACTGTTGCCGTTGGCAAGCACGATTTCGACGTGCGCTTCCATCGCATGAGCGGCGAGCAGCGAAAGCGCCGGATCGCAGCCGGCGAGAAGCAGGCGGCTGTCTTCATCCGGCTCGGCGGCGAGCGTGGCTTTTCCGGGCGCGGAGACGATTCCATCGGCAATGGGCAGATAGGCGGGAAAAACCGTTGGGGTGACGCCGATGTTGCGGCGGCCGACGCGGCAGATCTGGATGGGCTCGCCGGGCGCGGCGGGCGCGAGATCGTCGAGCGGAACGAAGTCGCGGACCAGGGAAACGGGCTGTGCTTCGTCCAGCGCGAAGAGGTTTTCCACCGTGGTCTCGAGGGCGCGCGCGAGGTGCAGGGCGACGGTGGTGTTGGGGACGTAGGTGCCGGCCTCGATCGCATAGATGGCCTGGCGGGTGACGCCGGCCTGGGAGGCCAGATCGGCGGCTGAGATGCCCCGCGCCTTGCGTATGGCCGCGAGCGAGTTGAGCATTGTTTTACTTTACTGATCCTACTTTACGTTACGCCTTTACTTTACAGCTCTGGCGGCCTGGTATTCCTCGTAGCCGCCCTTGAAGTCTTCGATTTCGCCGCCTTCGAAATGCCAGATGCGCGTCGCGACTTCTTCGAGCAGGTCGTGATCGTGCGTGACGAGGAAGAGCGTGCCTTCGTACTTCTGCAGCGCCACGTTGAGGGCGTTGATGGACTCGAGGTCGAGGTGGTTGGTCGGTTCGTCGAGCACGAGGACGTTGGGCTGCTGGAGCATGAGCTTGCAGAAGAGCAGGCGCGCCGCTTCGCCGCCCGAGAGCGCGGCGGTCGGCTTCGTGCCTTCCTCCTGGCGGAAGAGCATCTGGCCGAGCAGGCCGCGGAGTTCCTCGTTGCCGGCCTGCGGGTCGTACGACTGGAGGTAATCGAAGACCGTGATGCCGAGCGGGATCGAGGCTTTCATGTCCTGCGCGAAGAAGCCGACCTGCACTTCGTGGCCCCATTCGACAGTGCCGGCGTCGAGGGTGAACGGCTCGTCGTTCGCGCCGGGGGCGTTGGCGACGAGACAGCGCAGCAGCGTCGTCTTGCCGACACCGTTGCGGCCCAGCAGCCCGACCTTTTCGCCGCGCGGCACGCTGGCGGTGAAGTTTTTGATCACGCTCAGGCCGTCGTAGGCTTTCGAGACACCCTTCGCTTCGAGCGCGTGCCGTCCCGAGGGGCGCTTCATCTGGAAGCGGATGAACGGGCGCTGGATGTTGGAACGGGCGAGCTCGGCCGATTGCAGGCGTTCCACTTCCTTCTTGCGCGACATCACCTGGCTCGACCGCGTGCCGGCCGAGAAGCGGGCGATGAATTCGTTGAGCTGCGCGATTTTCTTTTCGCGCTGCGCGTTCTGGGCTTCGATGCGGGCGCGGATCTGGGTCTTGGCCAGCACCATATCGTCATAGCCGCCAGTGTAGGTGATGATCGTCTGGTAATCGATGTCGGCGGTGTGGGTGCAAACGCTGTTCAGGAAGTGGCGGTCGTGCGAGATGACGACGAGCGTTCCCTGATAGCGGTTCATGAAGTCCTGCAGCCAGTGGATGGATTCGAGGTCGAGGTGGTTGGTCGGCTCGTCGAGCATCAGGGCCTGCGGGCCGCCGAACAGGGCCTGAGCGAGGAGTACGCGGACTTTCTGGCCGCCCTGCAGTTCGCTCATTCTGCGGTCGTGAAATTTCTCGGGGATGTCGAGCCCGTCGAGCAGAATGGCGGCGTCGCTCTCGGCGGTGTAGCCGTCGTTCTCGGCCACGATGCCTTCGAGTTCGCCGAGCCGCATGCCGTCTTCATCGGTCATGTCGGTTTTGGCGTAGAGTTCGTCGCGCTCGGCGAGGGCATCCCAGAGGGGGCGGTTGCCCATGATGACCGTGTCGATCACGCGATAGGCGTCGAAGGCGAACTGATCCTGGCTCAGGACGCCCATGCGTTTGGGGCGCACGACGGTGCCCTTCTGCGGATCGAGTTCGCCTGTCAGGATCTTCATGAAGGTGGATTTGCCGGCGCCGTTCGGCCCGGTCAAACCGTAGCGCCGGCCGTCGAGAAACGTGGTGGTGACGTCTTCGAACAGGATTTTGGCGCCGTAGCGCATGCTGACATTGCTGACTGAAATCACTCGGGGAACCTGCGGTTTTTGGGGGTGAAATTTCAGTTTAGCAGTGTGATATGTTCTGCCCCATGAAAAGCCGCTCCCGTGTTCTTGTTACTGCTCTGTTTGCCATCTCCGTGTATGCGCAGGCTCCGGCGCAGCGGCCGGTCTTGTACCCCGGGCCGCATCCGGTGCGCAATGATGTCGCGCAGCCCGGGCAGGAGGTGGTGACGATCCGTTACTTCCGGATTAAAAAAGGGACTTTCGATCAGTTTCTGAAGGCGAGCCAGGAGGGCGTGTGGCCGTTCTTCAACAAGATGGGGGTGCGGATGATCGGGATGTGGAAGGTGGTGGATCTGCCCGGCGCGCCGGGGCCGAAGCGTGAGAATCCGGGTTACGACGAGGTTTATCTGGCGACGCGTTACGCGAGTCTGGCGCACTGGCAGGCCACGCGCGAGGACGCGAAACTGGCGGCAACGGGCCGGACTGGGAGGCTTGCCGGAAGGCGCTCGATCTGCGCGACAGCCTGACGATTCAGACGAACGTCACGTTTTTACAGGGCGCGATGGCGACCAACGGGCCGTATTTCATGCCGGCGCTGAATGAGAATTACGAGATGAAGAATCAGGCGGGAGCCGGCGAGTTTTCCTGGGCACCGGCGATGTGGGCCAGACGGTTGATGGCGTCCATGGCCTGAATGGTGCGTTCCGTGAGAACGTCGAGGCGCTTCTCAGTACCAATGGCGTGTTGTTTCAACTCCGCCCATTGTTCCACCGCCCTGGCGAGCTGTTCGTCATGGCGGGCTCGGCATGCGACCTCTGGAGCGTCGCAATGTACTGCAGTTGCTCATCGAGCGTCATGTTTTCAGGATAGGGCGCGAATCAATGGAAAAAGGGAGCGAACCTTTCGGCTCGCTCCCTTTCAATTCGAGTTGCGGATGGTTACTTCGTGACTTTGATTCTGAACGGCAGATCGGTCGTCAGAGCGCCGTCCGACCCGTGCCACCACAGCACATAGTCGCCAGGCGTATCGAACGTCGCGGTTGCGGTCCACTTGTTCTCCGCCGGAGGCTTCGGGGCGACCCAGCGCGGCGCCCACTGCGAATTGGCTCCGGCTCGGGTGTCTTCCCAGGTCTTCGGCTGATCGGGCGAGACGGTCACGTGGCCGCCCGGGGCGGCGCGGTAAACCATCAGGGAGCCCCAGAGGCCGGTCGAGCTGCCCACCGTGATCTGATAGGGCGGAAGCTCGCGAAGGTCTTTGATTCCCCAATCCTTCGCGTGCCGGTCATCCTGATCGCCGCGCGGGCGAACCTTCGGGATGCCGTCGTCGGTGATCTTTGCGGAGAGAACCACCGGCTCGCCGACCTTCACCGTGCGAACCGTATCGCCCACCGCTTCGACCACGGGCGGTGTGTTGCGCCGGATTTCGGGGTCGCTGACGCCGGCGCCGATCGCGCCGGTCTCCGAGGTGAAGACCATGTTGTCGACTTCGTAATCCTGCTTCAGGGTGCCGTAGGCCTTGTACGTCTTGCCATTGGCCGTGACGGTCCAGATCAGTTCCTTCTCACCCCAGTCGGCCGGAACCGTTACCCAGAAAATGAAGCGGTTGCGGCGCGGATAGAAGTGGGTCGGCTGGCCGCGATCGGGGTTGCCGGGCGCGAAACCGTTTTCCGGCCCGACGGGAATGTCGATTTCCTCTTCCCAGTTGGCGTTCATGTAGCCGAACAGCATTTTGTAAGTGCCGTCCGGGTTCTTTTCCCAGCCTTCGTAGGCCGGCGAGACGGGCTGACCGGAATTGTAGGTCAGCTGGGCGCTGGCGACGCCCGCGGTGAGACACACCGCGGACGCCACAAGCAGACTTGCAATGAAATTACGCACTTTCTTCTGCCTTCTTCTGTTTCCTGTTTCTTCTTACTCGTTGCCGCCCGCGCCCGCGCCGGTGCTGGCCGGACGACGCATCGGATTCTCCGGAGGAGCGACCGGCTCGCCATTGCACAGCGGGCAGCCGATGACCACCTGATTCGGCGTCCAGTGGAATTTATCGCGGCGCCGCTTCATCTCCGCCTGGAACTGTTCCTCGGTCAGAGCCAGACCCTGGCCGAGATCGATGAACATGTTGGTGATGGAGCGGTTGCCCGAACCCGACCAGTTGCGCGGATCGGGAACGTTCTTGTTGGCCGCGGTCTGATCGAAGTAGCCGATGATGTGCAGCACCGCGCCTTTGGGCAGCAGCGGGGCGTAGTCATCGTCGTACTCGTAGACGCGGACCCAGTTGTGGTCATAGCCCACGCAGCTCAGCGTCTGGACGTTGAAGCCCCAGATCGCTTCGAGGCACATGCGGACGCCGGGAGCGTGCATGTGGGGTTCGAACGTGGTGACCTTGGTCGGTTCGTTCAGCACCTGATAGGCATCGAGCCGCTGGTTGGCCTCGCCGCCGCGGATGTCGATGTCGACCGCGTTCGCGAGCGAACGGCGGGCATAACGGAACTCGGGCTGATAGTCCTTGGGGAAGAACTTGAAGCCGTAGAGCAGGCGCGATTTGGTGTCGCGGCCGTTCGAGTGCAGGTGCGCCGACATGAACACGATCACCGAATTGGCGCGCAGCAGCTTGCCCGCGTCATCCGGGAAGATGTCGGCGTTGCGGCCCACTTCATGCACCGGCCAGGTGCCGCTCGAGCCTTCGCCCAGATCTTCGAGCTGGATGCCCGCGCCCGGAACCATGGTGGTCCAGATCATGTGGTGGAAGACGTAGCGGGAGCCGACGGTCTTGCGGCCGCCATCGGCCTGCGCGGGAACGTCATTGACTTCGCGGATTTCAACCGACTTCACCCAGCGGTCTTCCTTGAGACCAGTCGGAGCGGATTCGAGCTCGCCCCAGTAGTCCGGCGAGCCGCCCTTCACGGTGATTTCGGGAGACGGCACGATCAGATCGGGCTCACCGGCCGTCCAGCGGGTGTTGTCGCCGAGCTGGATGGGCGGCGGCATATCGGCCGGATTGCCTTCCGGCGCGCCGCTGTCGACCCACTTGGCGATTTTCGCCACGTCGAGATCGCTCAGCGAGTTGTCGTTTTTGAAGTGCTGGATGCCGATGTTCTTCTCGACGTACCACGGCGGCATCGTGCCCGGCTTGTCGCGCAGGGCGGTTCTAGTCTTGATCGACTTCGCCCACGGACGCGCGTCCTTGTAGCTGACGAGCGAGAACGGTGCTACACCGTCCGGCTGGTGGCAGTTCTGGCAACTGCGTTGAAAAATGGGTGCGATGTCCTTTGAGAAGGTGACTTCGCCGGGGACGTTCACCGTGGCGCCCATGGCGCTGATCGCGGCTGCCAGGCCCGCCGCGCCGATGAGCGCGAACCGAGCCGAAGAAAATAATCTCTGATTCAAGACAAAACCTCCACTCCAGAGTTGGGGTGCTTTTCTATGATATCGATTCCGCGCCAATCTGTCAGTCGTGGTTCTTGGGAAGTTGTGCCGGTATTCTTGGCAATCCGGCCGTTTCTGTACTGGGTCTGGATTTTACCGAACCTTGTTTTTTCAATCATTTACGTAGAAGGCCTCTCGGACAGCCGGGTGTGGATCTTGTGCTTGAAGGCGGTTACGACGCTGAACGGCGGGAAGTTCCTGAATTCTGTTAAGTGAACCGGCCTCCATCTCGCCGCCGGGGTGCTGCCGCCCCTGTCCGGAAAGACAGCAGCGGCACGCTGGCCGAACTTTGAAGCTCAGATGTTCAGACGATAACGGTTGGGGCTCACCCCGACGATCTTGTGGAACTGGTAGGCGAAGTGGCCTTTGTCGGAATAGCCGACACGATTCGCCACTTCTTCCACGGAAATGGAATCGACCGCGAGCAGCTTGCGCGCCTTCTCGATCCGCACCTTGACGATGTACTGGTGCGGCGCGATGCCCATGGCGGCGCGGAAGGATTTGGCGAAGTGATACTTGCTCAGGTTGGCGACGGCGGCGATTTCATCGAGCGTGAGGTCGCGGTCGAGATTGTCGTGAATATAGTCGAGCACCCGACGCAGCTGGGTCCGGTTGAGGCCGGCGCAGTGCAGGCCGCGGTAAACCGGGTTCGTGTAGCGGGCGAAGATGTGGGCGGCCAGAGCGGCGGCGAGAGATTCCGCGTAGATTCTCGGCGTGGGCCGTTCGGAGGCCAGTTCGGCGTCGAGCGTGTTGCCGATGGCACGGATGAGCGGGTCGTGGATGCCGTACTGCGGCAGAACCTCCGGATTCTCGATCCCGGTTTCCGCGCGCGCGATATCGGAGATCATGACGGGATCGAGGAAGATGGCGGTGATTTCGCAGGGGCCGTCGCGCTTTGTGCTGAGCGGAAGGCCGGGAGGCGCGATCGATATCGTGTCGTTGTCCAGCAGCGCCTTCACCGTCAGGCCGCCGAAATGCATTTCGCCGTGCACGGGCTGATCGCTGTGGTGCAGAAAGACGCTGAGCCGCGGATAGGAATGCTCCCCCGATTCTCCCGCGCTGTCGAATCTGTACCGATGAACTTCCACACCGGACCAGTTCAGACGGCAGCTTGTCCGGTACGGCATCGTGTGTGCGATGCGCCGGATTGCTTCTTCTGAAATGGCGCGCACCAGCGGGACTTCTTCACTCGCCATGATCCCCTCTTTCCGACGCTGCTCAGTCTACACCACTACAGGCGTAAATTAAACACCATGAGACTGCTCTCCGCTGTTCTGGTTCTGGCCGCGCCCATCCTGGCCGCGACCCCCGCTCTGGTCGTCGGCACCGGGACCGGGGGGTATTCCGATGTCCAGGTCAACAATCCATACGGAATGGCGATGGGGCCGGATGGCGCGCTGTACTTCTGCGATCTCGATAACCAGCGCATCCGCCGCCTAGATCTGAAGACGAAGAAGATGACCACGATCGCTGGTAACGGCGAGAAGGGCTATCGCGGCGACGGAGGACCAGCCGTCGAAGCCTCGCTCAACATGCCGCATGAGCTCCGCTTCGATGCGAAAGGCGACATCTACATTGCCGAACGCGACAACCACGTGATCCGCAAGGTGGACATGAAGACGGGCATCATCTCGACCGTCGCGGGCACGGGCGTGGCCGGATTCAGCGGCGATGGCGGACCCGGTACGAGAGCGCAACTGCGCCAGCCGCACAGCATTTTTTTCGACCGCGACGGATCGCTGCTGATCTGCGATCTGATGAACAACCGGATTCGCCGCTTGCATCCCGACACCGGCATCATCGAAACCTGGGCGGGCACGGGCGAAACGGCCGCCACGCCTGACAGCGCGCCGGTGAAGGGAACGCCGCTGCGTTCGCCGCGCACGTTCACGATGGCGCCGAATGGCGATCTGTATCTCGCGCTGCGCGAAGGCAACGCCATCTTCCGCATCGACGCCGCGACCCAGACCCTGCATCGCGTCGCGGGGACGGGCGAGACAGGTTACACCGGCGATGGCGGCCCGGCGCTCGCGGCGAAGCTTTCCGGCCCGAAAGGGCTCGAGTATGTGAACGGCAGCCTCTATCTGGCCGATACCGAAAGCCACACCATCCGGCGCGTGGATCTCAGGACAGGAGTGATTTCAACCGTACTCGGCAATGGCTCGCGCGGTGAACTGGCGAGGCCGCATGGACTGCTTTACGCCGGCGGGATCCTCTACATCTCCGACAGCGAGAACCACCGGATTTTGCAGATCACGCCCCAGTGACGGCGGCGATCCGCCATGCACTCACGTTTACTCCGGTTTCCTATTCGCCCGGAGGATGCTGCGGCGGCATGGCCGGAACGGCGGGTGTGGCCGGAGTTCCAGGCATTCCCGGCATTCCGGGCCGGCCCGGCATACCGGGCATCCCCGGCCGGGCGGGTCCCGGCGGCGCCACGATCATGGGTCCGCCGCCCATCTGATTGAGCGCGGTCCATTGCTCGGGCGTCAGGATGTGGCGGATGGCCAGCAGGAAGCGCGCATCGGCCTTTTCGAGTTCGGCGCGATCCTGCGCGATTTTATCCACCACCGGCAGAATCTTCGCATCGTCGAGCTGCGGCCCCTGCATCAGGCCTTCGAGGGTCAGTTCGTCCTTTTCCAGAGACGCGTGCAGATCGACCAGCTTCATGCGGTTCTGCAGAAACGCGTCGTCCATCTTCTTCTTCTGATCGGAGGTAACGCCGATGCGCCGCGCCATTTCGGGGTTATCCCACCATTTGCCGCCAGGTCCGGGACCCAGTCCGCGGCCCATTGGACCGCCGGGCACCCGCAGTCCCGGCACTCGCGGGGGTTGCGCGGGCTGGGGCTGGGGCGGCTGCTGGGCGAAGGCCAGCGTTCCCAGCGAAAGAATCAATACGGTAGCGAGTTTCATTTCGTCCTTTCTGCATTTGTCATCGAATCGTATGCCATCAGCAGCTCGAGCTGCTGCATGGGCGGAGGAACGGAGAGCGAGATATCGGATTCCACTTCGCGCAGCAGCGCGTCATCCTGCGTGTCAATCCGCGCGGCCTTGTTGGCGAGATCGGACTGGCGATGCCGATAGAGCGGCAATGCGGCCAGAACCGCCAGCATCGCAAACGCCGCGGCGATGATCCGCCACGCCGCGAAGGAACGAACCGGCCGCGCCGCGCCGTGCGGGTGCAACTCATGCACCGACTCCCGGAACAGGGACAAAGCCTCCCGCAGTTGCTCGTCTGAGATCTTCATGGCTTCTTCTCCAGCTTTTGCCGCACGTTCTGCAGGGCGCGGAACAGGTGAGCCTTCACGGTGCCTTCCGCCATGCCCGTCGCCTCCACAATTTCGGAGATCTCCATGTCTTCCACGAAGCGCAGCAGCAGCACCGTCCGCTGCCGGTGGGAAAGACCGGCGGCCGCTTCCCAGACCGCCGCAATCTGCTGCTTTGCCGCCGCCGCGGCTTCGGGCGACTTCTGCCGGTCCGCCACGGTCCGGGCGATGGCTGAAACGTCGAGGTGCGGCCGGCGCCAGAACCTGAGGCGCGCGCTCGTCTGGTGATCGCGCACCAGATTCACGGCGATGCGCATCAGCCACGTTTTCACGCCTGCTTCGCCGCGGAACTGATCGCGCGCCCTATAGGCCCTGAGCAGACACTCCTGGGTGAGTGTTTCGGCCGCGTCCCGGTCCCGCAGCGAGGCCAGGATAAAGCGGAAGACCGCCTGCCGGTGCAGCCGGACGACGGACTCAAAATCCTCGAGCGGGCTCACGGCTTCGAGTACCATCGCCATCCGCCCATATAGACTGGCCGCGGGGACAGAAGGTTTACACGAAACCCTACTGCACGCGGATGAGCGTCAGGCGGCGGGTGAGCGATTCGCTGTTGATTCTGATGGTGTTGGGCAGTGTCCCGAAGATCAGCTTGCCGTTCTCGAAGTGGAACATGCGTTTCTGATCGGTCCCGACGTAGTTCGGACGCCATGCCGCATGCACCTTCAGGGAGAACGTTCCCTCTTTATCGTCGTACGTGCACGGGCCGGAACAGGCGATGTAGGAACTCGTCAGCATGTCGGACATCTGGTCGTCGACGGCCTTCGCGCCGCTGAAAGCGGGAACGTCGGACGACATGATCTGCAGGTAGCACGAACCACCCTGGGCCACGATGGAGCCGACCGGATGTTCTCCCCACGGCAGATGGGCGACCGTGCCATCGGCGCGCACATCTTCGGCCGCGATCAGCTTCCAGCGGCCTTCGAGGGTATCGGCATGCGCGGCCGCTCCCAACGCCAGGAGCAGAAAGAGGCAGGAGATTCGCATCCCGGTATCATAACCCCGCTGCCGGGAAGGCGGTGAAAGCTAAACTGAACTGAGAACCATGCCCCAGGAACTCGACGACCTCTGCATCAACACAATTCGGATACTTTCCGCGGACGCAGTGCAGGCCGCCAACTCCGGACATCCCGGCATGCCCATGGGCGCCGCCGCCATGGCATACACTCTCTGGACCCGCTTCCTGAAGCACAATCCGGCCGATCCGGCCTGGTGGGATCGCGACCGTTTCGTCCTCTCCGCCGGCCACGGGTCGATGCTGCTCTACAGCCTTCTGCACCTGACCGGCTACGATCTTCCGCTCGATGAACTGAAGCGCTTCCGGCAA
>DASPQQ010000020.1:0-6687 GCA_035624885.1 Bryobacteraceae bacterium
CATTATTCCCGCATCGGCCTCGGCGATGGCGTCGATATCTCGATCCACGCCAATGAACCGAATCAGCGCCTCGACGCGTACGCCGTTCTCGAAGAGCCGACCAAGGTCGTCTCCTTCGAGCCGCATCCGCATGCTCCCGGCTACCGCATGTGCCTCGAGTACATCTGGGGCATCAACGTCCAGACGCTCACCTGCGCCGGCTACGACCACAACTGGGTCCGCGTCTACGAATACGATGACGACTACGCTCCCCTGCTCCCCAAGGGAACGATCCTGCATATCATCGGCTACATGGACAACACGGCTGCCAACAGGAACGTCCCCGACCCGCGCAACTGGTCGGGTTCCGGCAACCGCTCCATCTCGAACATGTTCATCGACCTCGGCCAGCGTCTCTCCCTGACCGAAGAACAGTTCTATGCCGAGATGAAGCAGCGCCGCGAGAAGTTCAAGCTGACGCCGAACGAAGTCATGATCGGTTGCCCGCTGTGCAATGGCGATCCGGTCGCGCCCCCGGCGCGCCGCAACCGCAACGCCACATCCAGCGGTACCGGCACCGGTACGGGCGGAGGCCAGTAGGTTAATGAAGCAGTTGCTCTTTGTCAGCGCGCTGGCCATCCTGAGTCTTCAGGTGGCCAGCGCACAGCTTTCTTACTCCAGGAACCAGCCGACGTCGCCCGCCTACGAAGGCTGGGAACCCAACCCCGACGGCTCCTTCACCATGGTTTTCGGCTACATGAACGAAAACTGGGAAGAGGAGACGGATGTACCCGTCGGTCCCGATAATAAATTCGAACCCGGCGATATCGACCGGGGACAGCCCACGCACTTTTTCCCGCGCCGCAATCGTTTCGTTTTCCGCATCCAGGTTCCCAAAGACTGGGGCGACAAGGACCTCGTCTGGACCCTGACCACCCACGGCAAAACCATCAAGGCCTATGGCTCGCTGCGCCTCGACTACCAGCTCGACAACATGATCTACACGTCGGAGACCGGTGCCATCGGGGCCGGAACCAGCAGCCCGGAAATCCGCGCCAACAAACCGCCCACGCTCGAAGCCTTCGGCGATACGGTTCGCACGGTGAAGGTTGGGCAGCCGCTGGAACTTCGTGCTCACGTGACGGATGATGGTGTTCCCAAGCGTCGTCCGCGTGGTGCGTTCCTTGAGCGCGCCAGCGGCACTGTGAAGGATCTTCGCGAAGTGCCGCCTCGCCAGGTTACCGTCGGCAGCGCCACCGGACTCTGGGTCGCGGCCTACGAATACCGTACGCCAGAAGGCGGTCACGTGACGATTTCGCCGGACCAGCCCAAAGCCTGGGAAGATACCCGGGCTGGCGCCAACTCGCAGTGGGCGCCGCTCTGGGAACCTCCGGACCCTCCCAAGGACGGTAACTGGACCGCAACCGCGACGTTCGATAAACCGGGAACCTATGTCCTTCGCTGGCACGCCACCGATGGCGCGCTCTTCAAGGATCAGAACATCACGGTGAACGTGACGCCGTAGGCGTCACGCCGTAACAGCGAGCCGCCGGAACTGATCGCCAATCTCTGAAAAGTGTTCGAGCACGAGCGCGCGGCCGTGCTCGAATTCGACCTTCCCGCCGAGCCACAACTCCACGTGGCTCGGCAGCCCTTCCAGAATCTTCCGCACCTGCCCCGCCGCGTCCACGGACGAGTGCGTAATCTGCAGAACCACCGCGTGCGCTCCACTCCTCCGCGCCGCCTGGATGATCTCCTTCGCGGGCAAGGCCGGTCCCAGATAGATCGGCGATAAACCTGCGCCCGGCGCGAGCATCGCGCCGGCCAATACTCCCAGGCTGTGGCGCTCGCCCTCCGGCGTCGTGAAGATCACTTTCGGCGCTCCCGGCGCCGGGCGGCTGATCGAGAGCAGCGTGCCCAGCACGTTCTGGATCAGGCTCGTGATCATATGCTCCTGCGCCACCGTCACTTCCTCGCGATGCCACCGCGCTCCCACTTCCCGCATCAGCGGAAAAATCACCGTCCGCACCATCTCGACCGGCGGCAGCAGTGCCGCCATGCGGCTGATTCGTTCGTTCAGTGCCGCGTAGTCGAAGTCCTCGAGGTCCGCCAGAAGCTTCTGTACGATGGCCGAATTGTCCGCCGGTCCGCCCTCTGCCAGCATGCCCCGCAACTCCGCATCCGGCCGGCGCGCAATCGTCCCGATCGAGTGCCCCTTCTCCACCAGACGCCGCAGCAGAATGAGCCGCTCCACATCGGCCTGATCGTAGTCCCGGCTGCGTCCGCCGCGCGGCGGCGCAACCGCTCCATAGCGCCGCTCCCACGCGCGCAGCGTATCGGTGCTGATGCCGGTCAGGCGCGACACGGCGCCGATTCGGTACGGTATTCGCATATTGTCCATGTTATATCATGGACAATATGGCAGCGCGAGTGCATGAGATCCGGCGCGAGCAATGGCTCCCGAGGCCCCGCCGCGAGATCTTCGCATTCTTCTCTAACGCCATGAATCTGGAGATCTTAACACCAAATTGGCTTCGTTTCGCAGTGCTCACTCCAGCTCCCATTGCGATGCACCCCGGGGCCACGATCCTGTACAAGCTGAGCTGGCACGGCGTCCCACTCCGCTGGAAGACCGGGATCACCCGATGGGAACCGGAGCATTGCTTTGAGGACCTCCAGATCTCCGGCCCTTACGCGCTCTGGCACCACACCCACACATTTGAGGAAGTTCGCGGCGGGACCCTGATAACGGACCACGTCCGCTATTCCCTGCCCTTCGGCTGGATCGGCCGCCTCGCCCACTCGCTCACCGTCCGCCGCAACGTGGAAGAAATCTTCGACTATCGCTACCGCCGGATCGAGGCCATGTTCGGCTGATGGCCACCATACTCTGGTTTCGCCGCGATCTCCGGTTGAGCGACAACCTCGCTCTGCTCGCAGCCATCGATCGCGGCCCGGTAATTCCTGTCTTCATCCAGGCGCCCGAAGAAGAAGCGCCCTGGCAGCCCGGCGGCGCTTCACGCTGGTGGCTCCACCAGTCCCTGCGCGCGCTTGATGCCCAGCTCCGTGCCGCCGGCTCGCGCCTCATCATCCGCAAGGGCCCAACCGTCGATGCACTCCGGCTCCTCGCCGCCGAAACCGGCGCCACCGCCATCCTTGCCAATCGCCTCTACGACGAAAAAGACAAGCTCGCGACCCTCACCTTCCCCGGCAATCTCCTGTTCGAGCCGTGGACCATCGAGCCGCGCCGCGTCTTCACTGCTTTCTGGAAAGCCTGCCTCCGCGCCACACCTCCGGGAGAGCCGCTGCCCGCGCCGCGCCGCATTCCCGCGCCGCTCGAGTGGCCTTCCTCGTTGCGCCTCGAAGACCTGCACCTCGAGCCCACCATCGACTGGGCCGCAGGCCTGCGCCAAACCTGGCAGCCGGGCGAAGCCGGTGCCGAAGCCCACCTGCGCCGCTTCAACGTCGAGGCCTATGCGATCGAGCGCGACCGCCCCGATCATCCCGGCACTTCGCGCCTCTCGCCGCATCTGCACTTCGGCGAAGTCAGTCCGCGCCAGGTCTGGAAGCTCGGCCACGAGCCTTTTCAGCGCCAGCTCATGTGGCGTGAATTCGCCCACCACCTTCTCTATCACTACCCGCAGACTCCGCTCGAACCCCTGCGCCCCGAATTCGCCCGCTTCCCCTGGTGCATGAACGCCAGGCACTTCAAAGCCTGGACCGAAGGCCGCACCGGTTACCCGCTCGTCGACGCCGGCATGCGCGAACTCTGGCACACCGGCTGGATGCACAACCGGGTCCGCATGGTGGCCGCGTCATTCCTCGTGAAGCACCTGCTCATCCCCTGGCAGGAAGGCGCGCGCTGGTTCTGGGACACGCTGGTTGATGCCGATCTCGCCAACAATACGCTGGGCTGGCAGTGGGCCGCGGGCAGCGGCGCCGACGCCGCGCCTTACTTCCGCATCTTCAACCCAACCCTGCAAGCGGCGAAGTTCGATCCCCACGGCGCCTATATCCGCCGCTGGGCGCCCGAGCAGATCAAGCCGATAGTCGACCACCACGCCGCCCGCGCCCGGGCTCTTGAGGCCTTCAGTGAATGTAAGCCCAGCCGGCTTCCTGCTTCCGCGTCAGCTCCGCGACGGCCGAATCGACCTGCGACGCGAACGGAAACAGATCTTCTGTTTTGATATTCATCAGCTTCATGGCGTTCTGGCAGGCCGAAAGCTTCACGCCCATATCCACCAGGTGCTTGAGCTTCGCTTCGTGCGCCGTATTGGTCTTGCGCAGCATGTTGAGACCCTGGCCAAAGAAGATCACTTCGATCTGCACGCCGCCCTCTTTGTCCATAGCTTCCTTCAGGTTCTGAACGTGGAGTTCCATGATGTTCCACGCCGGTCCATCCGGTTCCGTTAACTGAAACACCGTATGGTGCTTCGGCGCCGCCGGCGTCTGTGAAACTGCAATGGCCGCGGCCAGCACAACCAGTCCCGCGACATAAAGAAGAGCTTTCTTCATCGAATATCCTTTCAGGGGTATTTCCATCATTGTAGGCACATGCGATTCTGGTTGTTTCGGAGGATTGTTGTGAAGCACTTGTCAGCTGCCTTTCTGGTGCTCTCCGCCGCGTACGCGCAGGACATCCCGAAGGCATGGAGCGATGAAAGCGTCGCGGGATTCCGCCTGCCGCTGGCCGGTCTGGGGCACCCGCCGAAGATGGTCTCGGGCGACCGCTACTACTCGCTGCCCGAGTACAACGTCAAAACCTATCCCGTCTACACACCCGAACGCGAGCCAAAGGGCTATATCGAGTGGCTCGAGCAGCAGGACCCGCAGCCGCTCGTCGATATCTCGAAGCTCAAGACGAAGGCCGACTACATCGCTGCCGGCCGCGAAGTCTTCTACGGCCGCGAACTGCCGCGCTTCACGGGCAGCGAGGATAACTACAATCTCATCCGCGATCCCGAAGTGATCAAAGCCTACGGCCTGCAGATCACGAAGGACGGCGTCCTGCTCGGTCTCCGCTACGTGATCCGCCAGAAAGGCAAGATCGAGCTCGGCACCGACACCTGCGCGATGTGCCACACGCGCGTCGAAAAAGACGGCACCGTCATCGAAGGCCCGGCCAACGGCCACACGCCCTTCGGCGCGCTGATGGGCAGCCTGACGCGCCGCTACGCGCAGATCGGTCCCGACTTTCTCGAAGAGCGCCGCCGCAAGCACATGCGCGAGGATTACCGCGTCCCCTTCCTCAACCCCGACGAGAACGCGGCCGTCGCCGAACTGCCTGCCGAAGAGATCGCGAAACTCTACGATCAGAATCCGCTCGGCGTCCACGCCCGTACAGGCGCTGGTCTCATCTATCCGGTCAAGATCGCCAACCTCATCGGCCTCGCCGACTACAAATTCTTCGATCGCACCGGCACCAGCCGGCAGCGCAGCATCGCGGATCTCATGCGCTACTCCGGCGCCATCGCCGACGTCAGCGATGCGCTGACCGAGTTTCGCGGCGGCGATCATCTGCTGCTCGCCAACATGGGCCTTGCCCAGGGCATCAGGCGCACACCGGACCCGCTTCTCTACGCACTCGCACTCTATATTTATTCCCTCAGGCCGCCGGCCAATCCGAATCCTGTCAACGAAGTTTCGCGCCGCGGCGAAGCCGTCTTCAAGGCGCAGGGCTGCGGTAATTGCCACACCGCGCCGCTCTACACCAACAACCGGCTCACGCTCGCGAAGGGTTATCATCCCTCGCCCGAAATCATGCGCGAGACCGGCGCCATGGATGTCTCGGTTGGCACCGATCCCGGTCTCGCGCTCAAAACGCGCAGAGGCACCGGTTTCTACCGCGTGCCCTCGCTGCGCATGATCTGGATGGATGTCGCGTTCCTGCATGATGGTTCCATCGGCACGCTCGAAGAACTGTTCGACAGGAAGCGTCTCGACCCTGGTTTCCGTTCCTCGAACTGGGCGCCCATCACGAAGCCGCACGCCGTCGAAGGCCACGAGTTCGGCCTCAACCTGAAACCGGAAGACCGCACCGCGCTCCTCGCCTTCCTCAAAACTCTATGAGGCTTTCTCTATGACCCCCCGCCCGCCGGATCCCAAACCGATCATGGACCTGGCCAATGCCTTCTTTGGCCCCTGCGTGTTGTTCGCAGCCTCCGATGCCGGCGTCTTCCGCCGCCTTGCCGAGAAGGACGGGCTCACCGCCGCTGAACTGGCCGCCGATCTCGGCCTGAGCGAACGAGGCGTTCGTCTGCTGGCCGATGCCTGCGTCGCCGAAGGCCTTCTCACCAAGCAGAACGAAACCTACAGCAATGCGCCGCTCACGCGCATCTTCCTCGTTCCCGGCAGCCCGGCCGACCTCTCAACAGCCATCCGCTTCAACCGCGATATCTACGCCGCCTGGGGCAAGCTGCCCGAATTCATTCGCACCGGCGCACCGGTCGAACGCCCGCAGATGCATCTCGGCGACGACCCGCAGCGCACCCGGACCTTCGTGATGTCGATGCATGGCCGCGCCATGGGCATCGGCCGCGGCATCGTCCCGCTCCTCGATCTCGCCGGACGCAAACGTCTCCTCGATGTCGGCGGCGGCCCGGGAACTTACTCGGTCCTGATCACCCGTACCTTCCCCGGCCTGCAGTCGACCGTGCTCGATCTGCCGGAAGTCGTGAAGGTCGCAGCCCAGCTGATCGAGGCCGCCGG
>DASPQQ010000021.1:0-13411 GCA_035624885.1 Bryobacteraceae bacterium
GGAAACGCGCGTCGCGAAGCTTGAACTCGCCGCTGACGGGCGCATTGAAGGCGATGTGACGGAGCGTCTCTCCGGTCACAGGGCGGAGGAGTATCGCGCAGGCGAAGGGGAAAAGGCGATGGAGGAGCAGGAGAATCAGCTGAAGGATCGCGTTTCGCACATGTTTGCGCGTGCCGAAGTTTCCGCCATCAGAATCTCCAACGTGGAAGACTTCAGCAAGCCCGTGGAAATCCAGTATCATCTGCGCGCGGAGTTTGCCCAGGGGACGGGCAAGCGGCTGCTGATTCAGCCGATCGCATTCCGCCGCGCCGTTGCTTCGCCGTTCTCGAGCGCAAGCCGCCGGCGCGCCATCGATTTCCGTTACGCATGGGCGGAGGTGGATCAGGTGACGATCCGGCTGCCGGCGGGGTTCGTGCTCGACAATCCCGACGCTCCCGCCAACCTGAACTTCGGCAAGGCCGGAGGATATGAAGTCCGGATGACGCTCAACAAGGCCACCAACGAACTCACAACCAGCCGGCAGCTCCGGTTCGGCGACAGCGGCGGAACCTTTTTCCTGCCCACGGATTACGCCGCGGTGCGGAAAGTCTTCGACGATATACACTCGCGCGACACTCACAGCATCGCGCTCAAACAGGCCGAGTGATGAAGGCAATCTGGTGTATTGCGTGCGGCCTGCTGGCGCTGCCCGCGATGGCGCGGGCGGCCGACCCGCCGGTGCCGGAGTGGGCCCGGCAGGCAATGGCGGCGGCAATTCCCTCGTATCCGTCGCGCGTGACGACGGTGGTCCTGTTTCATGAAGAGGCCGTGACCGTGGATCCGGACGGGCATCGCGTGATGCGGGAACGCGGTGTGGTGAAGGCGCTGCGGCCCGGCGCGGATGACCTGAGGGCATACCGCGCCTACGACACGAAGAACGGCCGGATTCGGGACTTTCAGGGCTGGATGATCCCGTCCACAGGCAAGCCCATCTGGTACGGGAGCAAGCAGGTGGTGGACCTGGCGGTGTCCCGGGAATACACGTACGACGAAACGCGCGAAAAAATGCTCGATTGCGGCAAGCCGGCGCCGGGCGCCGTGTTCGCGTGGGAAGTCACGGAAGAAGAGAAGACTCTCTTTACGCAGTACCGGTTCAGCTTCCAGAACCGGGAGCCCGGCATCGCCTCGCGCTTCGTCCTGACGCTTCCGGCAAGCTGGGAGGTGAGGGGCACGATCTTCAACCACGCGCCGTTCGATCCGCAGGTCAGCGGCAACACGTGGACATGGGAGCTGGACAATCTTCCGGCGATCGAGCGCGAACCGCACAGCCCGTCGCTGGCGGAACTGGCGCCGAGACTGGCGATCAGTTACTTCCCGGCCGCGGGGAATCCGGCGGGTTTGCAGGGACTGCGGGACTGGACGGCGGTTTCGATCTGGCTCGCGCCGCTGGTCGACCCGGCCTCCGAGGTGACCGATGCAATCCGCGGAAAAGCCGCGGAGCTCACGGCGAATGCCGCATCGCCTTTCGACAGGATCCGCGCCATCGGCGAGTTCGTGCAGAAGACGAACTATGTGGAAGTGGCGATGAACCTGACCCAGGGCGGAGGGTATACACCGCACAAAGCCGCCGAAACACTGGCAAGAAATTACGGCGACTGCAAGGACAAAGCGGCGCTGATGCGCGCTCTGCTCAAGGCCGTGGGAATCGAGTCCTGGATAACGGTGATCAGCGCGACGGACCGGGATTACGTGCGCGAGGAATGGGCATCTCCATCTCAGTTCAATCACGCGATCATCGCGGTCAGCGTGCCCGATTCGGTGGCGCTGCCCACGGTATTCACGCATCCGGCGCTGGGCCGCCTGCTGATGTTCGATCCGACGGACAGAGTGACGCAGATGGGCGGGTTGCCGCTCGAGGAACAGGGCAGCAATGCGCTGATTCTCGCCGGAGCGAAAGGAACGCTGACGCGAATGCCCCTGCTCGACCCGGAAGTCAATCGGATCGAATCGTCAACGGAGGCATCGCTCGACGCAAGCGGAAAACTGATGGCGAAGCAGCGCCGCGAATACTTCGGCCAGTCGAGCGTGCCGCTGCGCGCGGTGGAGAGGCTGCGCGGCAAGGATGAGATGCGAACAAGGTTCGAGAGCGCTCTGAATCTCTCGGTGGGTAACACGGCGCTGAACGGGATCTCAACGGAATCGGCCAGCGGCGACAACCATCTGGTGGTGAATCTGGATGTGACGGCCGACCGCTTCGGGCAGAATATGCAGGGCAAGCTGCTGATCCTGCGGCCGGGCGTGCTGACCAGCGGCGGCGAGTACTACTTTTCGCGGGACCGCCGCACGACACCCGTGAAGCTCCTCGCGGATCTGCGCCAGGACACAATCCGCATCAGGCTTCCGGATGGATACAAGCCGGACGAAATGCCGCGGCCGGCGAAAATCGACGGGCCTTACGGGAGCCTCGAAGCCTCCTGGCAGGTGAAGGACGGCGAACTGGTGATGACCCAGAAGATGCAGGTGAAGCCGGGACTCGTTCCCGTGGAGCAGTACGAAGCCGTGCGGCAGTTCTTCGAGCGGGTCGGCGGCGCCGCGGCAGCGCCCGTGGTTCTGGCGAAGCAGTAAATCCTCAGGCGGACTTTACAGCGAAGAAGGCCCGGCGGCGCGGCAGGAGCGGCTGGGCTCCATAGCTTGCCGCTGTTTCGACCCGGAAGCCGCACGATTCGAGCTGCGCGCGGAGGAGGGCTGCATCGAACAGGCGCACGCGATGGATTTCGCGGCTGCGGCGACAGGCGTCTCCCGTCTGGCGGAAGATTTCGATGTTGCGCACGAGGGTCTTCGCCGCCGCGTCTTCGGAAGCATCGAAGAGGATTGCCCAGCCGTCTCCGCTCCGCCAGCCGCGCGCGGTGAGCGACGGGTCTCCGGTTTCGATGATGTCGAAGATCAGCGGACCTCCGGCGGGGAGTGCCGCAGCGGCGCGATGGAAGAAGTCGAGCAGGAGACGGCCGGCGTCTTCGGGATTGTCGTGATAAGTCAATGGTTCGCCGAGCGCGACGATGGCGTCCGAGGGCGGGAGCGGGACGTCGTAAACGGAGCCGTGGATGAAATCCGCAGCGGGTGCGGCAGCGCGGGCGATGGCGATCAGGTCGGCCGATGGTTCGATGGCCGTGACCTCGAAGCCGGCCTGGGTCAGAGCTTCGGTCAGCGGTCCCGCGCCGCAGCCGATTTCGAGCACACGCCGGACCGGCGCCGCTGCCGTTTTCAGACGGCGAATGATTTCGGGCGCCGCTCCGCGCGCGAAGGATCCGAAGGCGACGGACTGAACCCAGGCGAGGTCCTGCTGGTAAAGCA
Source organism: Bryobacteraceae bacterium (assembly GCA_035624885.1). GTDB lineage: Bacteria > Acidobacteriota > Terriglobia > Bryobacterales > Bryobacteraceae > BOG-234. Next base: position 3,331 of record DASPQQ010000021.1, read on the forward strand.
CCAGTTATGAGGGTAACGAATGGGCTGGGGCGGGTTTAAACTGATCGAATGACCGGCCGGCCTGTTTTTTCCCTCCTGCTGTTCTCTCTTTCTCCTCTCGCGGCGCAGACTCCCGACTGGTCAAAAGTCAATGAAGAAGCGCTGCGCCACTTTCAGGCGCTGGTGCGGATCGACTCGACCGCGAACGAAGCCAGGGTGGCGGAGTACGTGAAGGGGGTGCTCGAAGCCGAGGGGATTCCGGTCACGCTGGCGGCGAAGGATGCGAACCGGCCCAATGTGATTGCGCGGCTGAAAGGCAATGGCTCGAACAAGCCGCTGCTGATCATGGGACACAGCGATACGGTGAAGGTTGATGTCTCGAAGTGGACGTTTCCTCCCTTCAGCGCGGCGCGGGATGGCGGTTATATCTATGGGCGCGGCTCCATCGATGACAAGAGCGATCTGGTGGCCGCGATGATGACGATGCTGCTGCTGAAGCGGTCACACGTGCCGCTCGATCGCGATGTGATTTTTGTTTCGGAAGCGGGCGAGGAAAGCGCGACCGGACCGGGGATCGAGTATCTGGTGAATGAGCGGTGGAACGAGATCGAGGCGGAGACCTGTCTGGCGGAAGCCGGCGGCGTCACGCGCGTGAACGGGAAGGTTTTCTACGCGACCGTGGAGACGACGGAGAAACAGCCGCGTGGCGCGCGCCTCGTGGTGAAGGGACCGGCGGGGCACGGTTCGCGGCCGCTGCGGTCGAATGCGATCCTGCATCTCTCGCGGGCGGTGGAGAAGGTCGCGATGTGGGATCCGCCGATGCGCTTCAACGACACGACGCGGAATTATTTCGAGAAGCTGGCGAATCTGAGCAGTCCGGAGGATGCGGCGCGTTTCAAGGGATTGTTCGATCCGGCGAAGGCGCCGGCGATCCGCGAGTATCTGGCGGAGCATGAGCCGGCGATTTACTCGCTGCTGCACACGTCGATTTCGCCGAATATGATTCAGGGCGGATATCAGCGGAACGTGATTCCTTCGGAAGCGGAGGCGACGCTCGATATCCGCGCGCTGCCGGACGAGGATATCGACGCGTTCTATGAGCTGATGCGGAAAGTGATCGACGATCCGGCAGTGCAGATTGTTCCGGACACGGCGAATCAGCGGCCGGGCGCGCCGCCGTCGAGCATCACATCGGATGCGTATCATGCGATCGAGGCGGCGTACCAGAAGGTGTACGGGGCGCCGACGCTGCCGACGATGCAGACCGGCGCTACGGATATGGCGTTTCTGCGGGCGAAAGGCGTCCAGTGTTATGGCGTGGGTCCGATGACCGATTCAGAGGATGGAGCGAAGGGGTTTGGACCGCACAGCGATCAGGAGCGGATTCTGGAGGAGGCTGTGTACAGGCATGTGCAGTTCTTCTGGGAAGCGGTGAACGGGGTCGCGGGACACCGCTAAGGCAAGGACGCGCGGCGCTCGCCGCGCCTGGCGCTGGACCACGGCCAGTCTTCGGGTGTTCGACACAGACCGGCCTTCACAGGGTTGTTTTCTATGTAGCGGGTGATTTGCCTTTCTTCGTCCCGGTTGCGAATCCCGCGATCAAAATAGTCACGTGCCCAGAATGGACCGCTGCGGCCAGGAACCCGATTGGCCGCCCGGCCGGTCCTTGCTTTGATCGCGGCGATCGAATCGGGAAGCGTTGCCTTCGGCCGAACGATCAGGTGAGTGTGGTTCGGCATGAGGACGAACGCACCGAGTTCATACTGGCCATCTTTCTCGCCGCGTAACAGTTCCGAAGTCAGCGCCGCAGCAACCTCGTGGGATAAGAGCCATCGCGGACCTTTCGCAGCAGCATCGAGCAGGCCATCCACGGCAACGAACTTCGGACCATCCGGCATCCAGACATCGGCGATGGCCCGAGCCGGCAGCGAACGGTAGAGATGCCAGGTCACAAAGCAGGCTGCGTCACGCTTTTCGAAGTGCGGCAGTCGTCGATGCACCCTCAATTCAGTGCAAGCGAAGTGTTTTGTTCTCAGGCCAGGCGCGGCGAGCGCCGCGCGTCCTCAAAATCTTACGCGCCGTGGCACTTCTTGTATTTCTTGCCGCTGCCGCAGGGGCAGGGGTCGTTGCGGCCGACCTTCGGGGCGCTGGCTGAAACAGTCTGGCTTGCCGTGCCGGCGCTGCCCGCGAACTGGAGTTCCTTCAGCTCCTTTTCGTGCTGCTTCTGGATGCCGCGCGTCATGTCCATCACCGCGCTCTGAGCGGCCAGGCGCTGCTGCTCTTCCACCTGGCGGGCGAGCTCCTGGCGCTTGCGCTCCTCTTCTTCCTCGTCCTCCTCGAACTCCGTATCGGCGTTCGAGAACGGCAGCGCCTGCGGGTTCTGCTCGAAGCGCAGGAAGTAGAGATAACGGACCGTCTCGTCTTCGATGCGGTCCATCATGTCCTGGAAGAGCGTGAAGGATTCCTTCTTGTATTCGACCAGCGGGTCCTTCTGGCCGTAGCCGCGCAGGCCGATGCCTTCCTTGAGGTGGTCCATCGAGAGCAGGTGGTCTTTCCACTGATCGTCGATGATGTGGAGCATGATGTTGCGCTCGGCTTCGCGCATGAGCGACGCGCCGACGAGATCTTCCTTCGCCTGATAAGCCGCCGAGGCGCGGTCATAGAGTTCGCGCTCGATCTGCTCGGCGGTCATGTTGGCGAGATCGGACGGCATGATGCGCACGCCGAAGCGCGTCAGCATGTCGTTCTGCAGTTCAGAAAGCTCCCACTGATCGGGACGCGTGTTTTCCGGGCAGCGCATGTCGACGATGGCCGTCACCACGCCCTTCGTCATCTCGAGCACGCGGTCTTTCTGGTCGACGCCTTCGAGCAACTGGCGGCGCATGCCGTAAACGGCCTGGCGCTGCTTGTTCATCACGTCGTCGTATTCGAGCAGGTGTTTGCGCGATTCGAAATTCTGCGCTTCGACCGCCTTCTGGGCGGCGGCGATGCGCTTCGTGATGAGGCCCGATTCGATCGGCACATCTTCTTCCATGCCGAGCCGCAGCATGAGATTCTGCATGCGCTCGCCGCCGAAGATGCGGAGAAGATCGTCCTGCAGCGAAAGGAAGAAGCGGGAGCTGCCGGGGTCGCCCTGACGGCCGGCGCGGCCGCGGAGCTGGTTGTCGATGCGGCGGGAATCGTGGCGTTCGGTGCCGACAATATGAAGTCCGCCTAACGCGACGACTTCCTCGTGTTCCTTCGCCACCGTCGCTTTGACTTCGGCGAAGACTCGTTCCCACTCCGGCCTGAATTCTTCGCGGTCGGGGTCCCTGCCCTGCTTGAGCATCATGTCTTTGGCGAGGACTTCGGCGTTGCCGCCGAGCAGAATGTCGGTACCGCGGCCGGCCATGTTGGTCGAGACGGTGACCGAGCCTTTGCGTCCGGCCTGGGCGACGATGTGGGCTTCGCGCTCGTGGTGCTTGGCGTTCAGCACCTCGTGCTTCACGCCCATCTTCTTCAGGAGGTTCGAGAGGCGTTCGGATTTTTCGACCGAGATCGTGCCCACGAGAATGGGCTGGCCGCGCTGCTGGTATTCCCTGATCTCCTTTGCGGCGTTGCGGAATTTCTCGTCTTCGGTGCGGTAGACGACGTCCTCGTTCTCCTTGCGGATCATGGGACGGTTGGTCGGGATGACGGTGACTTCGAGTTTGTAGGTCTTCTCGAATTCCGCGGCTTCGGTTTCGGCCGTACCGGTCATGCCGGCCAGCTTCGAGTACATGCGGAAATAGTTCTGGAAAGTGATGGTGGCGAGCGTCTGGTTCTCGCGCTCGATTTTGACGTTTTCCTTGGCTTCGACGGCCTGGTGGAGACCATCGCTCCAGCGGCGGCCCTGCATGAGACGGCCAGTGAATTCGTCAACGATCAGGACTTCGCCGTCCTTGACGACGTAATCCTTGTCGCGCTGGAAGATCGCGTGGGCTTTGAGCGCCTGCTGGATGTGGTGGTTCCACTCGACGTTCTGCGGCTCATACATGTTGCCGATGCCGAGCAGCTTTTCCACCTTGAGCACGCCTTCTTCGGTGAGCGCGGCCTGGCGGTGTTTTTCATCGATGGTGAAATCGCCGGTGGTGTACTTCTCGCCCGGCTCCTTGCCTTCGATCACTTCGCCGCGGATGAGGTGCGGGATGACGCGGTTGGCCTTGTAGTACTTGTCGGTCGATTCCTCGCTCGGGCCGGAGATGATGAGCGGGGTGCGGGCTTCGTCGATGAGGATGGAATCGACTTCGTCGACGATGGCGTAGTTATGGCCCCGCTGCACGCAGTTGGCGAGGTTGAACTTCATGTTGTCGCGCAGGTAATCGAAGCCGAATTCGTTGTTGGTGCCGTAGGTGATGTCGCAGGCGTAGTTTTCCTGGCGCTGCTGGTCGCTCAGTTCGTGGACGATGATGCCGACGGTGAGGCCGAGGAAGCGGTGGATGCGGCCCATCCATTCCGAGTCGCGCCTGGCGAGGTAATCGTTGACGGTGACGACGTGGACGCCTTTGCCCGAAAGGGCGTTGAGATAACTGGGGGCCGTGGCGACGAGGGTCTTGCCTTCGCCGGTCTTCATTTCGGCGATGCGGCCCTTGTGGAGCACCATGCCGCCGATGAGCTGCACGTCGAAATGGCGCATATTGAGCACGCGCCGGCTGGTTTCGCGGACCACCGCGAAGGCTTCGATCAGAAGCTCATCAAGGGGGGCGCCGCGGGCGATTTTTTCTTTGAATTCAATCGTTTTCGCGGCCAGATCGATATCGGAAAGGCGCTGGAGCGTAGGCTCGAGATCATTTATGGCGGCGATGGTGGGACGCATCGCCTTGATCTCGCGCTCGTTCCGTGTGCCGAAGATTTTGGCTAAGACTGCGTCGACCATATGAGGGGATGTAGCTATTTTACCGCGCCTCAAGAAAAACGCCGCGCGGCCCAGGGGTTTTGGGACCGCGCGGCAAGGGAGGAACCAGGAAGAGATGAGAGATTAACGGCGCCAGAAGCCGCCGCGGTAGTAGAAGCCGGGTCCGACGTATACGCCGATGGACGGTCCGTAATACGGGTAACCATACGGGTACGCATACGGATAGTAGGGATAAGGCCGGGCAACAACCGCAGGCGGGTAACCGTATCCGGCGGGTGCGGGCTGAGCCGGTCCGGCGGGCGGACGGCCGTAGTCCATCTGGTCGGCGTAGCGGAAGGCCTGGGGAGCGTGCTCGGTCGAAACATCGATCGGCGATTCGATCCGGAAGGTCATGACCGATTCGGGGTAGACGACCGTCGGGTTGCCGCGAGTGAGGAGCACTCCGGCGAGGCCGACGAAGGCACCGGCGCCGGCACCGATGGCAGCACCGGTGCCACCGCCCGCAATCGCGCCCGCAGCCGCGCCAAGGCCGGTGGTTCCGGCGGTCGCGGCAACGTCACGGCCAACCGAGGTCGTGCCGTTGCGGGTCAGCATGGAAGTCTTCGTCTGCACGACCTGGCCATCGGCGAGAGTGAGATCGATCAGTTCGAGGCCGAGCCGTGAGGTACCGGTGACATGCCCGGCTTTCTGGGCTTCGGTCACGCGCCCGCCAACGGTCTGGCCGCGCTGGGCGACGACGATTCCGTCGACAATGAGGGGCTGATCGAGCGTGGCCGCGAAGGCGTCACCGGCCTGGTTGCGGTCGGAAGAAAGCCACTGGTTGATGCGCACCGTCACGTAAGTGCCGGGCTTGATGGTCAGAGTGGCAGGAAGCGGCGGCGGCGCGGGATAGTTGGCCTGCTGCGGCGGATACGCCGGATATTGCGGCTGCTGCGGATACTGGCCGGCAGGCGGATATTGCGGATATGGAGATTGCGGATACTGGCCGTATTGGGGCTGCGGGTACTGGCCCGCGGGCGGATACTGTGGCTGAGCTTGGTCGGGCGCCGGCCCATCGGCGGGAGTCTGCGCCATCGCGAGGCCCGTTACGGTGAGCGCGCTGAGGATCGCAATGGAAATTCTGGTCAATCTCATCATGCCCGTGAGAGGGCAAGTCGTTTGCCAAATGCCAATCCATTGAAAACAGGCGACTAATGCAAAATCCGGTTCGTTTCGCAGCAGTGCGAGAGCCACCACCGCTGGTTTATTTCAACCACTCTGGCGCCGGCGGCGGAACAGAACACGGGGGCGCTGGTTTATGCACACGGTTTGCACCGCCCGACAGCTGCAAGTGATTGAAAATTCATGGTGCAAATACTTGAGGAAAGCGTTGCAATTGTGTGATTTTTCGTTTGACCGGAAGCCTGTTTCAGTTGCATGATCGACTCAGTTCCGGGGTTCACGGAACGAAGAGCCGGGCGGGTGGAAGCGGGTTCGGCGCATCGACTGGTAAGCGTGATCGAAAGAGAACGCCGGAAGGTGGATGGGTCGGCCCGGGGAAATTTCGTCAGGTGAGCTTCCTGTGGCGAAGCTGGTTGAACGCTTTGAGCCAGAGGGTTCCTCAAAAGGGATACCCGAAGGGGATGCGGGGGCCGGGTGAAACGCAGGAGTGCCGGAAATCGGCGCAAGCTCGCGAGAGTTTGTGAAGGTTTCCGGTGCGGAAGCAAAGGGGCAGGCCAGGAGCCATGACCCGGAAATGGTGCTTGCGCGCGAGCGTCGTTACCGGCGAGTGAAAGGCCGTCTCAAGCTTGCGGCTCCGAAGCCGTGGACACCGGATCTTTTTTTGTCTGAAGGCTTTATTCGCCGTCGGGCGAGACGGGGCCTTCGTGGGCTTCGATCTGATTCGGATCGGTCTTCACGCCGGTCTTCTCTTCCTCGAGACGCTGCGCTCTCTTCTTCCAGCGGTTAAAGCTGAAAATCTCCTTGCGGATGCGGAAACTGGCGAAATTGTGCCGGCAGTATTCGCAGCGGTAGCGTTTCGCGCCGAGATTGATCATCCACTGCATGTAGAAGGGCGGCTGGTAGGATTGGCCGGTCCAGCCATTGAGGTCCATGCGATGGCAGATGGGACAGCGGGCGTAGCGGATATCTTTCCAGTTGAAGGTTCTGGCTTCGAAGCGGGTATTGCAGTCGAGGCAACGCAGGTGATCGCGGAACTTCAGGCGATCGAGGCGATCGCCCAGGCTGCGCGGGCGCGAAGGCCGCAGATAGCGGCTGCCGCAATTGGGACACTCCACCGACATGACCGGGTCCTAGGCGACGAGCGTGGTCCTTCCGCGGCGGGCCACGTCCTCGGCCACGTAAGCGCCGAAGGCGCGTGAGAGGCGCGCGGTGACGTCTCCGCGATGGTTGATTTCGCGTCCGGCGATCTCGCGGACAGAGAGCAGATCGCGCGTCGAGGAGGTGATGCAGACTTCGTCGGCCGCGTAGAGATCTTCGATGGTCAGCGTGCGTTCGCTGATCGTGACGCCGGGAACGTGAATCTCGCCGAGAATCACTTCGCGGGTGACGCCCGGCAGGCAGCCATCGGTCAGCGGCGGCGTGAAGACCTCGTTGCCGCAGATGGCGAAGATATTCGCCGAAGTGCATTCGGCGATGGTGCCGCGCTCGTTGAGCAGAATGGTTTCATCGAAGCCGTTCTGCTGCGCGCGCTCGGCCCAGCGCAGGTTGGCCGCCCAGGAAAGAACCTTCGCGGTGGCGAACTCGCTCGCGGCATAACGGCCGTGCGGCTGGATGTCGAGCCGGACGGTCGCACCCCACTCCTTCATGTTGGCGGTGAGGGCGATGGTGTCGCTCGCAAGGCCTGTCGACGGGCCTTCCCAGAGACCGCCGGTGTTGCGGACAATGACGATGCGGACCGTGCACTTTCCGCCGTGTGCGGTCGAAATTTCGTTGGCCGCGAGCAGTTTCAGAAGATCGTGTTCGACCCGATCCGGATCCGCCGGCATCGGGACGTTGAGCAGACGCGCATCTTTCGACATGCGCGCCCAGTGGCGCTCCCACGCGAAGAGCTGTGTGTCCTGAACCCGGAGGGTGCTGAAGACGCCCCATCCGGCGAGCAGACCGAGTTGTCCGGCGTAAAGCGCCGGTTCCGAAGCCAGGCGGATTTCGCCGTTATGAAGAATATGACGATGGATCGCCATTGACGCTTATTTTATTTCATCGCCGCGTCCGGCTCACTTCATCATCGCGTCGCGTTTGGCCTTGAACTCCGTGCCGATGTTCCACTCGGGGAAAGTATCGGCCTGAGCCACGCGGAAACCGATTTCGAAGTAGACGCGGAGGTCATCGACGGCGCCTGAGAGATCCCAATCCGGTTTCACTTCGTCGGAGGGTTTGTGGTAGTCGTGCGCGGTGTAGTAGTCGATCTTCTGCTTGCCGTAGCCGGCGGGTTTGCCGATGTAATCGGTGCCGGAATCGGGATCGAGGGCGGGCACGCCCTGTTTGGCGAATTCGAAATGGTCGGAGCGGTAGAAGGATCCGACTTCGGGTTCGGGATCCGGCGAGACAGTGCGGCCGTGGGATTTCAGGACTTCGGTGGCGACGTCGTCGAGGCTGGAATTGCCGAGCCCGATGATGGTGAGGTCTTTCGTTTTGCCCCACATGTTGAGTTCGTCCATGTTGATATCGGCGAGCGTGTCCCGGAGCGGGTAGAGCGGATTCTCGGCGTAGTATTCGCTGCCGAGCAGGCCCTGCTCTTCGGCGGTGACGGAGAGGAAGATGATGGAGCGCTTCGGCGCGGGATCGAGCTTTTTGTAAGCGCGCGCGATTTCGATGAGGCCGGCGCTGCCCGAGGCGTTGTCGGCGGCGCCGTTATAGATCTGATCGCCCTGGAGCGTGGGGTCCTTGCCGAGATGATCCCAGTGGGCGGTGTAGATGACATACTGCTTCTTCAACTGCGGATCGCTGCCCTCGAGGATGCCGATGACGTTGTGGGAATCGACCTTGCGCAGGGTCTGCTGGACGTCGAAAGAAGCTTTGGCACGCTCGATCACAACAGGCTTGAAGTCCTTTTTGATGGCCGCCTTCTTGAGTTCGGCCAGATTGAGGCCGGAGAGTTTGCAGAGTTCGGCGGCCTTGTCGTAAGTCATCCAGCTTTCGACCGCGACTTTGTCCCTGTTGTTATCGGGGCGCTGGATGCCGAAGTTCTCTCCGCCCCAGCTTCCGGTGACGACTTCGAAGGGATAACCGGCGGGTCCGGTTTCGTGGATGATGATGGCGGCGGCGGCGCCTTTCGCGGCGGCGATTTCGTATTTGTAGGTCCAGCGGCCGTAATAGGTCATGGCCTTGCCCTTGAACATCTTTTCGTCGAGCTGGTCCGGGTGTTCGGGATCGGGAACGGCGGGATCGTTGACGAGCATGAGGAGGGTTTTGCCTTTGACGTCGAGGCCCTTGTAGTCATCCCAGTCATATTCGGGCGCGACCACGCCGTAGCCGACAAAAACGATGTCGGTGGAGGGAACGGAAACGGCGGGTTCGTAGCGCTCGGAGAAGGCGATGAAATTCTTTTTGTCTTCGAGCGCGAACTTTTTCCCTCCGACCGTAATGTTCGGCGTGACCTTCGAGGTGATGCCCGCGAGCGGAACGGCCTGCAGCCAGGTGCCATCGGGATTGCCGGGCCTGAGGCCGGCCTGCTGGAACTGCTGCTGCATGTAAGCGATGGTCTTCACTTCGCCGGGCGAGCCGGGCTTGCGGCCTTCGAAATCGTCGGAGGCGAGGACCTTGATTTCGCTCAGGAGCGAATCGGCGCTGATGGAGTTCAAAGCCGGAGTGAGATCCTGGGGGCCTGGTTTGGAGCAGGCGGTGAGGAGCAGGAAAGGCGCGGCGAGGGCGCAGACGGTCTTCTTCATGTCTTGCTTTCAGATTAGCCGAGATGGCGTAAATAGTTGTATAAGCGTAATACAATCGACTATGGCTACTCTGCAGGTTCCCATCACAACGCCGTCACCCAGTCGATGTACGGCCGATCTTGATCCGGCGAAGCTGGAGTTCGGCAAGACGTTTTCGCCCAACTGGTTCGTGGCGGAATATCGCGACGGACGCTGGCAGAATGCCCGGGTGGAACCGCTTCACAACATTTCTCTTCATCCCGCGGCGATCGTGCTGCACTATGCGCAGGGAATTTTCGAAGGCATGAAGGCCTACCGGTGGGCGGACGGGCGCGTGGCGCTGTTCCGGCCGGAAGAAAAT
>DASPQQ010000022.1:0-15215 GCA_035624885.1 Bryobacteraceae bacterium
TCGGTGGCGTTTGTGATGGCGGCGCAGGCGCTTTCCGGCATCGCGAAGGACCTCACCAAGATGAGCTCGAAGAGCGCGATCAAGGTCATCGTGCGGGACGGCGCGGATGGCGCGCTCTTCAAGTGGGTGGCACGGCTCACCGGTTCGAAGAACGCGCTCAAAGGCGCGGGTTTCTTTGTGGGCGGCGCGCTGCTTGCCGCGTTCGGTTTCATCGGAGCGCTGACCGGCATGGCCGCGGCGCTTGCCGTGGTGCTCCTCGGGACCGCCGCATCACTGTCAGGCGATCTCGGCAAATCGAAGAAGAAAGTCAAATTCACCGGCCTGTTCTCGAAGAGCCCGGAGATCAACCGGCTCTCTTCGGCGCGTCTGTTTCTGTTCGCGGCGCGGGACGTGTGGTTTGTTGTGGGGCTTCCGGTTTTTCTCAGCCAGCTGGGCTGGTCCTCCTACGCGGTGGGCGCTTTCCTCGCTCTCTGGGTGATCGGTTACGGGCTGATGCAGGCTCTCGTCCCGGAGATCCTCAGGGTCTTCGGCAGGGGCAATACGGTTGACGGAGGGGCCGCGCGCACATGGGCGTTCGTGCTGCTGCTGGTTCCACCCGGCCTGATCGCCGCGCTGCGCGCGGGTATGAATCCGGGCTGGACGCTCGCCGCGGGCCTCGCCGTTTTCGCTCTGGTTTTCGCGGTCAACTCGGCGGTGCATTCGTACCTTGTCCTCGCCTATACGGATGAAGACAGTGTTGCGCTCAACGTCGGGTTCTACTACATGGCCAACGCCTGCGGCCGGCTGCTCGGCACGCTGCTCTCCGGTGTGGTGTTCGAGCTGGCCGGATTCGAGGGCTGTGTCTGGGGTTCCGCGGCGCTGATCCTCGCCGCCGGTGTGCTGTCGGCCGGGCTGCCGAAGGGCCGCGCGGTTTCCCTGCTTGCGGTGGATGCGGGGAGCGCGGAATAGGGGCCCGATGGCGAGGCCGCGCGTCCTGATCCTGTGCACCGGAAACTCGGCTCGCAGCCAGATGGCTGAAGGGTTACTGCGTCACGACGCGGGCGAGTCGTTCGATGCCGCGAGCGCGGGCACCAAAGCAACGTTTGTTTCTCCCGAAGCGATTGCGGCGATGCGTGAGGCCGGCATCGATATTTCACAGCAGCGGTCGAAGAGCGTCGAGGAGTTCGAAGGCCAGGCGTTCGACTACGTCATCACGGTCTGCGACGATGCCCGCGAGAGCTGCCCTCTGTTCCACGGCGCGGGAACAAGGTTGCACCGCAGCTTTGAAGACCCGGCAGCCCTCGATGGGCCGCCCGAGGCGCGGCTGGCGCTGTTCCGGCGGGTTCGGCATGAACTGCGCGAGTATCTGGCGGAATTCGCGCGCGAACACCGGAGAGCCGCGGATTCTTCGAACCCGTGATTGCGGCACTCTTCCTGAACCGCGGGGGTGTCCGGGGGCACAGACGGTGGCGGACAGCAGGACGATTCCGCTGCATCCGGGAGCGCTGAAGTACTATCGCGAGCGCGGGTGGGTGAGGTAGTCCCCTGTTTGCCGGATGTACTACGGGGCGCGCGGCGAATATGATCCGGGTGGAGAAGATGTATGAGTTTCACCCGTAATCCGATCGTGGGGGTTGCCAGCACGATGGTGTTTCTGGCGGGCGCGTGGTTCGCCGTATCGCCGCGGGTTTATGGCGCGGCGTCGCCGCCGACCGCTTTCAACAACTGGATGGCCGGAGGGATGATCGCGACTTTCGCGGCCATGCGGCTGACGCAGCCGGGATCGGAGTTCGCAAGCTGGGTGAATATGTTCCTCGGGATGTGGGTGATGGCGTCGCCGTGGATTCAGGGGTATGCGTTCATTGAGGCGCGGCTGGTCAACACGCTGATCGTGGGGGCGGTGGTTGCGGTAGCGGCGCTGGTCAGCGCGACGGCGCGCACGCGCCGGTTCGGCGTGTAAGCCGCGGGAGACAGCCTTTCACGCGGCAACCCTGGCCGGCCGCCGGGAAAACCAGTTCGTTCACAGGCAAAGCCGGGACTGTCCGGTGCTTTCCGTGTTATCTATCCCTTCAAACGCATGCTGGTCGTGCTGCTGGTGTTTCTTGCGGTCTTTTTCTGCCGGGACGTCCAGGTGCTTTCGCTCGGGGCCACCCGATTCGAGTACCGGTTTGCGCTCTACGCAGCGTTGCAGATGGCGGGCATCGGTCTGTTCGCGGCTGTTCCGCACGGCGGATGGACCGCCTCGATGGCGATTCTCATCCAGCTCGCGGAAGTGGGCACGGCGCTGGCTCTCGCGCGCTTCGTGGAACGGCTGGCGTGGATCGGATGGATTCTGCCTTCGCCGGTGCTTCTGGCCGCTCTCTGCGGGACGGGGCGGATCATCGGCGGCGGCATGGGCGTGGCGCCCGCCACGATGACGGCCATCGTGACTCTGGGCTGGCTGTGCGTCACGGGCGGGCTGGCGCGGGTGGTGAGGCGCGCGCATTGCTCTGCCGAGGACCGGAAGTTCATTGCCGATTTCGCCCTGATGAGCAGCTTCACCGTGCTGGCCTTTGTCCCTTACGGGATGCAGTGAGCCGCTCGCGCCTCGAAAGAGTCCCGTGGCCGGCTGAACGAAGCCGCCGGGCGAGGAACACGTGGAGCCGGATCGATTCAAACCTACGATCGCTTCGTGGGTGCGCGCACGATCCGGCGACGAGAGCGGAAAGAACGGAGGACGCTGTTCGTCATCCTCGCGGCGATCGGGCTGCCCATGCTGCTGGCGTGCTTTCTCGTTTCGATGGATCTGAAGAGCGACCTTTCGGATCTGACGGCGGCGGCGCGGGGCGCGCGAAAGGATGCGGCGCTGGTCGGCTGGGCCGATCTGGCGAAGTGGCGTGGCGACGGCACGGCGCGGATGATCGGGTACATGATGGACGGGAACCAGGCCGCGCGAGACGGGGCGCCGGTGAATCTGTTCATTCTGATGCCGGAAGCGGGGCAGTTTCTGCATCCCGCCCATCCGCAGCCGGAAGAGATGGTGGAGGTGCGGACGAAGCAGCCCGTTGCGTTCAAATTCCGCCAGCTGGTGTGGGCTACGGGCAGGCTGAGCCGGACGACCGGTGGAGACCGCGAACATGCGGCGTGGGCGATGACGGACGCTCGCGTGCAGCCGGCGAGCGACGGCGAAATCACCGCCTGGTTCGGGCAGTGAGCGACTACCAGCTCAGAAGCTGGCGGACGTTCTTTGCCTGGCGCTTGCTCACGATGAATTCCTGATTGTTGCTGAGGGTGATGAGCCAGCGCTGGCTGCTGAGGGGGCTCATCCTGCGGACGTGGTCGATGTTGACGAGCGCTTTGCGGTGAATGCGGCGGAAGTTGGTGTGGCGGAGTTTTTCCTGCAGGGCTTTCAGGGACTGCGTGGCGAGGTAGCGCTTCTTCGCGGTGACGATCCAGACGAGGTCGCCTTCGGCTTCGAAGGCCAGGACCTCGCCGGTGTTGAGCAACAGGTATTCATCGCCGCTGCGCGCGACGATGCGGCGAGTGGCGGGAGCGGGGTGCGAATCGGCGACATCCTGGATGCTGGCGAGGCGCTCGACGGCGGCGGCGGGACGGGAGTGGAGTTTGACGGCGCGTTCGACGGCTTGGGCGAGACGGTCCGCGGTGACCGGCTTCAGAAGGTAATCGATGGCGCCGGCCTCGAAGGCCTGCATGGCGTACTGGTCCCAGGCGGTGACGATGATGATGAGTGGCACGCGGGGGCCGGGCTCGAGGCGGCGAATCACGTCGAAGCCGCCCATGCCGGGCATCTGGAGATCGAGGAAGACGATGTCGGGCGAGAGGTCGCGGATGGCGGCGAGGGCGGCAAGGCCGTCGGACGCCTCATCGATCCGGCCGATCTCGTCAAGCTGCTCGAGCTCTTCCCGGAGGACGGCGCGGGCGACGGGCTCATCGTCGACGATCAGGGTCCGGAGGGCCATGTGTGGTTCTAACACAGCGGCGGCCGCTCCGCGAGCCGGGAGCGTTGTACGGGCTCGATCCGGCTACGAATGAACTTCAACCGGCGATGAGCGGACGGGAAGAGAGAAGCTGACGGTGGTGGAGGAGGCGTCGGAAGAAACGCCGAAATCGCTTTGCCCGCCGTAGCAGAGCGCGAGGCGGCGGCGGACGTTGGCGAGGCCGACGCCGTGGCTGTCGGGAGGGTCGGCTTCGGCGGAGGAGGCTCCGAAGCGGCCGGAGTTGGAGATTTCGACCTTTATCATTTCGCGGTCGCGGCGCACGAGGAGGCGCACGAAGCCGGCTCCGGTCCGGGAGGCGGCGCCGTGTTTGACGGCGTTTTCGACGAGCGGCTGGATGGAGAGCACGGGGATCTCGCAGGGGTGGGTGGATTCATCGATATCGAGTTCGACCACGAGGCGGGAGCCGAGGCGGAGCTGTTCGATTTCGAGATAGGCGCGGACGATGGTGAGTTCTTCCTCGATGCGGATGACGGCGCGGTCGGCGGCGAAGGAATAGCGGAACAGGCCGGCGAGATTGGCGACGAGCTGGCGGGCGCGGTGGTTTTCGCGGCCGATGACGCCGTAGAGGGTGTTGAGCGAGTTGAAGAGGAAGTGCGGGTTGATCTGGGCCTGGAGGGCGCGCAGTTCGGCCTGCGAAACCAGTTGCTGCATTTCGCCGTTGCGGATGCGCTCGACCTGCTCGGTGGCGATGGCGGAGAGGCGGTCGAGGAGTTCGATGTCCTCGCTCAGGTAGCGGCGGCCGCCGGTTCGCGAGCCGAGCAGGAGAAGGCGGGTATCGCCGCGCGAGAAGCGCATGGGCGCGAGCGCCTGGACCCACGAGGGGACGGTCCAGCGGGCGGCATCGAGGACGGCGATGGCGGATTCGGGGACGCGATCGGCGGCGGGAACGATTTCAAACCGGCGGGCGGAGAAGAATTCGGCGACGATGGCGGCGGCGGCATCGAGGTAGGAGGATTCGGAAGAGGCGGTCAGGTCGCGCAGGCGGGAAATGCTGCGGTCGACGCTCGAGCGGAGAAAAACGGTGCGGGTGAGGAAGCGCTGGGCGCGCGTGCGGGACCAGGCGAAGAGGCCGAGCGCGAGACAGGCGAGGGTGAAGACGATGCCGGCGTAGAAGGGGTCCTGTCTGGCGTTGGCGAGGAGAGCGAAGCGGGCGTCGGCCACGGAGGCGATCCAGACCGTGAAGGCGGCGAGGATGCCGTTGACGAGGAAGCGGATGAAAGCGTCGAGAAGGAGAAAGCGGTAATCCTGCAGGAGAACGAAGAGGGCGAGGGGAATGCCCGCGTGGTGAAGGGCGATTTCTCCCGACCAGGCTTTGGCGTCGTGGGCGGATTCGAAGTGAACGAACGAGATGGCGAAGAGGAAGAGAACCATGGCGCCGGCGAGGCGCGCGCCGCTGCCATCGCGGTTGCCGGCGGCGGATTCAAGAATGACGGAGGCGGCGGTGAGCGTGCCGAAGCCGAGGGTGACGAGGAGGATGGCCGCGTAGTGAAAGCGCGGCAGGCCGGTGACGAGATCGACGATGTGCAGCAGCACAGCGAGGGCGCTGACGACATAGCCGGCGATCCAGAGAAGGCGCCGGCTGGAGCGAAGCGAGATGTGCAGGAGAACGGCGGGCAGGACGCTGAGGACGGAGAAGCTGCCGGCGACGATGGCATCGGAGATGGCGTCGCCGGGCGAGGTGGCGAGGCCGATGAGGGAGCCGAGGTTCCAGAGAAGAGCGAGGGCGGCGGCGAGGCTGGGAAGAGGGCTGCGCTCACGGGGGTTGGCGCGCCAGTCGAGCAGGAGCAGGTAGAGAAGAATGCCGAAGGCAATGGCTCCGGCGCAGTGGCCGATGGTGTTGACGAGAACCGGAGCGTGGAGGCTGAGCCGATCAGGCATGGTACTCAGGCATCTTCAAAGATAGCGGACGCGCGGCGCGGACTATATGTTTCGGGCGGCGTGGCGGGCGCGAAATGCGAATTCGCATAGAATGGGTCTCTGCCCTGGAGGCAGGAGCCTATGAAGCGAATCCTGACACTGTTGTTTGTTGTGGCTGCGCTGCCCTTGATGGCGCAGCGCAAGGCCACGATCGAAGGCGTGCCGGATATTCCGTTCACGACCGTGCCGAATTTCCTGAAGCTGCCGCCGGGCGAGCATCTGGGCGAGTCGGTGGCGGTGGCAACGAATTCGAAAGGCCACATTTTCGTTTATCACCGCAGCGCGAACACGCGGCTGTTCGAATTCGATCAGACGGGGAAGTTCGTCCGGGAGATCGGCAAGGACTATATCGGGTTCGAGTTCGCGCATTCGGTGCGGGTCGATAAAGACGACAACATCTGGACCGTGGACGAAGGCACCAACATGATCACGAAGTTCAGTCCGGAGGGGCGGATTCTGATAGTGATGGGGCGGAGGCCGCCGGCGGTGGCGGGGATGCTGCCGGCGCCTCCGGGTCCGAATAAACCGGCGGAGAAGTATGTGTTTTGCCGGCCGACCGATATCGGGTGGGACGCGCAGGGGAACATTTTCATTTCCGACGGCTACTGCAACAACCGCGTGGTGAAGTACGACAAGGACGGGCGGTTCCTCGCGCAGGCGGGCAGCGAGAAGGCCGGCAATGCGCTGGGGCAGTTCAATCTGCCGCACAGCCTGCAGGTGGATGGGCAGGGGAATGTCTGGGTGGCGGACCGGTCGAATTTCCGCTATCAGGTGCTGGATAACAATCTCAAGCCGATTCGCGAGATTACGAATCTGGGAGTGGGGTGGACGGTGTGCATTTCGGCGGGTCCGCATCAGTACGCGTTCCTGTCGAATTCGAATCCGAACGGGAACACGCCGGGGAGCTGGGATATCACGGGCGAGATTTACAAGGCTGAACTGGATGGCACGGTGCTGGGGCGGTTCGGGAAACCGGGCAAGCTGGCGCCCAATTTCCAGGTGGTGCACATGATGGATTGCCGGGATCCGAATGGAGTGATCACGGGCGAGATTGAATCGTGGCGCGTGCAGAAGTTTCTGCTGCAGCCGGTGAAGGCAGGGAGCACGAAGTGAGGGAGATGACGATGAAACGGATCATTTGTGTTCTGGGTGCCGGATTGATGGCGGGTGGGGCGGCGATGGCGCAGGCGCAGGAGATCGGGTTCCAGTCCGTGCCCAATGCGCTGCAGCTGCCGGCCGATCTTTATCTGGGCGAAGTGGGCGGGGTGGCGACGAATTCGAAGGGCGACATTTTCGTTTATGCGAGCTCCGGGCATCCGAGCATCACGATCGGAACGGCGCGGCCGTTCGCACATGGCGGGGCGCGGCTTTATCAGTTCGACAAGAACGGGAAGTTCGTCGAAGAGGTGATGAAGAACACGTACGGGTTCATGGTTCCGGCCAAGGTTCGCGTCGACGCGGCGGACAACGTGTGGGTGGTGGATGAGTTCACCAATATGGTGATCAAGATCGATACGAAGGGCGATCTGGCGATGCTGCTGGGACGCAAGGCGGAATCGGAGAATGTGCCGGCGCGCGAGCCGCGCGGCGACGGAGCGGGGGCGCAGAGCGATCTGTTCAACCAGCCGCAGGATGTGGCGTGGGACGCACAGGGGAATATTTTCGTGGCCGATGGCGCGGGGAATGCGCGGATTGCAAAGTTCGACAAGGACGGGAAGTTTGTGAAGTCGTGGGGCAAGCGCGGCTCGGCGCCGGGAGAGTTCGCCAATGTGCTGAGCATTGCCGTGGACGCGCAGGGCAACGTGTACGCGGGCGACGGCGGAAACAAGCGGATTCAGGTGTTCGATAACAACGGGATGTTCAAGACTGCGTATTCTAATGTGGGGAATGCGCAGGCGATCTGCATCACGAAGGGGGCGAATCCGGTGATGTACGTGTCGAATTCGAATGCCTCGAACGATATCGATACGGGCGGCGAGATTTACAGGATGCGGCTCGACGGGACGATCGTCGGGAAATTCGGGCGCGCCGGAAAACGGCTGGGTGAGTTCGGGACGGTGAATGAGATCGATTGCCGGAGCGAGAACACACTGTACGTTGGGGAAGTGGGAAATCTGCGCGTGCAAAAGATTGTGCTGCGGCAGTAGAATTCATTCAGATGTTATGAAGCGGTTTCTCGTCGGAATTCCGGCTCTGTTGCCACTTTTGACTGCGCTGCCCCTGGCCGCGCAGAATGCGAAGCCGGGTGCGGTCACGAAAGCGGACGCGTCGTGGAAGGCGCCTCGCACGGAATACGGGCAGCCCGATCTCACGGGCATCTGGACCAATAACGTGGCCACGCCGCTCGAGCGTCCGAAGGATCTGGCGGGCAAGGAGTTCTTCACCGAGGAGGAAGCCGCGGCGTACGAGAAGATGATCCGGTCGCGGCCGGATTCGAATGCCGACGTGGTTTCCGATACGGAGGTGTGGTGGGAGAAAGGGAAGAGCATCGTCACCACGCACCGGACGTCGCTGATCGTCGATCCGCCGGACGGGCGGATGCCGCCGCTGACGCCCGAGGCGCAGAAGAGAATGGCGGATATCCGGGCCGATCAGAGAAAGCATCCCGACAGCGGGCCGGAGGATTTCGGGCTGCAGTCGCGGTGCATTGTGTGGCCGGCGGCGGGTCCGCTGCCCATGCTGCCCGCTCCTTATAACAACGACTATCAGATCTACCAGACGAAGGATTATGTGGTGATCGAGATCGAGATGATCCACGATACGCGGATCATTCCTCTCGACGGGAGCCCGCATCTGCCTTCGAACGTCGAGCAGTGGCTGGGCGATTCGCGCGGGCACTGGGAAGGCGACACGCTGGTTGTGGAGACGACGAACTTCACGGACAAGACGCGGTTCCGGGGGTCGGATGAGAAACTGCGGCTGGTTGAGAGGTTCACGCGCACGGCGCCCGATGTGCTGACGTATCAGTTCACGCTGGACGATCCCTCGGCTTTCACGAAGCCGTGGACGGCGGAAGTGCCGATGGTGGCGACGCCGGGTCCGCTTTACGAGTTCGCCTGCCACGAGGGCAACGAGGCGATTCCGAACATGCTCAAAACCGCGCGGACTGCCGAAAAAAAGGCCGCGGAGAAGGCCGCTGGAAAATAACGCGGCGTATCCGGCGGATTCGACCGCCATCCTGCTGATCGATTCGCCGGATCAGAAGGGGCTGGTGGCGAAAATTTCCGGCCTGCTTTATTCGCATTCCGCCAACATCATCCACGCGGATCAGCATCTGGACCGCGACGAGGGGTTGTTCTTCATGCGGCTCGAATGGTCGCTTGAGAACTTCGACATGGCGGCGTTCGAGCGGGCGTTCGCCGAACTGGCGCGCGGCCTGAAGCTGCGCTGGCGGATGCAGCTTTCGGCGCGGCGGATGAAAGTGGCGATGATGGTGTCGTGTTACCAGCATTGCCTGGCCGATCTGCTGCACCGGCAGCAGACCGGAGAACTGCATTGTGATATCCCGCTGATCCTCAGCAATCACCGCGATGCGGAAAAGCTGGCGGCATTTCACGGGATTCCGTTTTACGCGATTCCGGTGACGCAGGAGAACAGGGCCCAGGCGGAGGCGGAGCAGATCCGGCTGATCGGGGAACACGCGTGCGACCTGATTGTGCTGGCGCGGTATATGCAGGTTTTGTCGCCCGGGTTTGTGGCGCGGTTCCCGCAGCGGATCATCAACGTGCACCATTCGTTTCTGCCCGCGTTCACGGGGGCCCGGCCCTATCATGCGGCGTTCAGCCGGGGCGTGAAGATCATCGGGGCGACGAGCCATTACGTGACTGATGTGCTCGATGAAGGGCCGATCATCGATCAGGATGTGATGCGGGTTTCGCATCGCGATCAGACGGAAAACCTGATCGAGAAGGGGCGCGATCTGGAGCGGATGGTGCTTTCGCGCGCGGTGAAGTGGCACACGGAGGGGCGCATCCTGTGCTACGGGAACAAGACCGTCATATTCGATTAGGAGGCTGCTGAAAAACCGGGACAGACAGAACTGGGCAGCCTTTTTCGCCGGAGCGCCTCACTGAAAACACGCGATTTCGCACGGCGAAAAAGGTGCCAGTTTGGTCTGTCCCAGTGTTTTTCAGCAGCCTGTTAGACGCGGGTCCGCAAAAAGCGGATATGATGGCTCGCATGCAAAGCCCCCGCATACCCGATAGAAGAACGTTTCTCATACAGGCATCCGGGCTGATGGCGGCGAGCCGGCTGGTGCGCGGCCAGTCCGGCGGCGAGGCGATTGCCGAGACCACATCTGGCAGCGTGCGCGGCGCGATGAACGGCGGGATTCGCGTGTTCAAGGGGATTCCGTACGGGGCGGATACTTCGGGGAAGAATCGCTTCCTGCCTCCGGTGAAACCGTCGGCGTGGACCGGTGTGCGCGATGCACTGGCGTACGGACCGCCGGCTCCGCAGGCCGCGGCGGGCGCGTTCATCGGCAGCGAAGACTGCCTGGTGCTGAATGTGTTCACGCCGTCGCTCGGGAGTACGGCGAAAAAGCCGGTGATGGTGTGGCTGCATGGCGGCGGGTTTTCGTTCGGGACGGGCTCGGATGCGCGGCTCGAAGGCAGCAATCTGGCGCGGCTGGGCGATGTGGTGGTGGTGACGATCAATCACCGGCTGAATGTCTTCGGCTATACGTATCTGGGGAAACAGTTCGGACCGGAGTTTGCGTCTTCGGGCGCGCTCGGGATGCTGGATATCATTGCGGCGCTCGAGTGGGTGCGGGACAACATTGCGCAGTTCGGCGGCGATCCGAATGTGGTGACGATCTTCGGGCAATCGGGCGGCGGGCGGAAAGTGGCGACGCTGATGGCGATGCCCGCGGCGCAGGGGTTGTATCATCGCGCGATTATCGAGAGCGGCGCGATTCTGAAGCTGATGCCGCGCGAGGCGGCGATTCAGTATACGGATCATCTGCTGGCCGATCTGGGGTTGAAAGGCTCGGATATACGCGAATTGCAGAAAGTGCCGCTGCTGCGGATGATGGCGGCGAATGAGGCGGCGCTGAAGAAGACGGATCAATCGGCGCCGGGTTATACGGCGAATTCACCGGTCGTCGATGGGAAGACGATTCCGTCGAATCCGTGGGATCCGGCGGGGCCGGCGATTTCGGCGAAGATTCCGCTGGTGATTGGCTGGGCCCATACGGAAGAAACGCTGTACGATCAGCCGACCCCGGAGAAGCTGGCGCTCGATGAAACCGGGCTGAAGGAGCGGGCGCAGAAGCGGCTGGGCATCGATCCGGCGGCGGTGATCGCGGCGTATCGCAGGGCCAATCCGGATGCGTCGCCGTGGGATCTCTATATTCTGATCGCGACGGACCATCCGCGCGGGACTTACGCGCGCGAGCTGGCGAAGCGGAAGGTGCTGCAGGGCGCGGCGCCGGCGTATGTATATCGCTTCGATTTCGAAACGCCGGAGGGCGGCGGGCATATGCGGTCGCCGCATGCCGTGGAGGTGCCGTTTGTGTTCAACAACCTTGCGACGGCGGGGAAGCTGATTTCGAAAATGCCGGAGGCGCAGGCGCTGGCCGACAAGCTGGGCAAATCGTGGACGGCGTTTGCGCGGACCGGGGACCAGAATGTGGCCGGGTTGCCGAAGTGGCCGGCATATTCGGTGGCACGGCGTGACACGATGCTGTTCAATGCGAACTGCAGGGTGGAACGCGACCCGGATCGCGTGGCGCGCGAGGCGATGGAGAAGGTGCTCGGGCTGGCTTAGGCGGCGAGCTGATTCGCTGGGTCTGAAAGATCGAGGGCGAAAACCAGCGCGCGGCGCAAGTTCCGGATCGTTGGTATTGAGGATAGTCCCTGGACGTTCGCGACAGAGGGCGCGTTCAGGAATGGGAGCCGGGGCAGTTCCACTTCGTATGGCCCGGACCGGCTTTGAGTCGTAAGAGGAACACAGAGGACGAGCGAGCGAGGAGCCTCCGGATCGAAGCGGGAGACGATGACGACTGGTCTGGTTTTGGCTGCAAGCCCGAGATCAGCGAGCCAGACTTCACCGGGACGGGGGAGCATCGAGGATGTCGAGGACATCCTGCTCAATCGCCCGGGAGCGCATGAGATCGAGGAGGCCCTGATCCGCCAGATTGATCATCTCCGTGATCCGCTCGCGTAGCTGCGCAGCGGTTTCCGGTTGCCATTCGCGCAATCTGGCGTTCAGAGTTTCAACGAGCGCATCCATGGGAACCTTGCGAGTCCATTCTATTGCGCGTGGCGCGCAGTGCTGGGGCTGGCTTAGGCCGCAACCGGCAGCGAGCGGAGACCGCGCAGCACCATGTGCGGGCGCCAGGTGAGCTGATCCGCGGCGAGCCTGATGCCGGGTGCCTGGCGCAGTAACGTGCCGATGGCGATTTCGCCTTCGAGGCGCGCGAGCGGGGCGCCGAGACAGTAGTGAATGCCGCCGCCGAAGGAGAGATGCGTGTGGGCGTTCTCACGGCGGAGATCGAGGCGGTCGGGCTCGGCGAAGTGATTGGGATCGCGGTTGGCCGCGCCCATGAGGAACATCACGAGATGACCTCGCTTCGCGACCTTGCCATCGGCGAGCGGCGTGTCTTCGGAAGCGAAGCGCGTGGTGAGCTGGACGGGGCTGTCGAAGCGGAGCAGTTCCTGCACCGCGTTGGGCAGGAGCGAAGGGTCGGCTTTGATGGCGGCGATCGCTTCGGGATGGCGCAGGAGCGCGAGCATGCCGTTGCCGATGAGGTTCACGGTGGTTTCGTGGCCGGCCGTAAGGATGAGGCGACAGGTGGCGACGAGTTCTTCGTTGCTGAGTTTGTCGCCCGATTCCTGCGCTTCGATCAGGGCGCTGATGAGATCGCTGCGCGGGGAGACGCGGCGCTGGTCGATGATGCGCTGCAGATAATGGTCGAGCGCTTCGAGCGATCGGGCTCCCTGCTGCATTTCTTCCGCGGTCACGGTGGTGTTGATCACGTTCGTCGTGTCGGTCGACCAGGCTTTGAACTGATTGCGATCCTCGGGTGGAACGCCGAGCATTTCGGCGATGACGATGATGGGGAGCGGGAAGGCAACGTCGCGGATGAGATCGATGTCGGGTTTGGCGAGCGCGGCTTCGACGAGTTCCGTCGCGATGGCTTCGATGCGGGGGCGAAGCTGTTCCACCATGCGCGGGGTGAAGGCCTGGCTGACGAGTGAGCGGAGGCGGGTGTGATCGGGAGGATCGCGGAAGAGCATGTTGCGGCGGCGGCGCTCGGTGACGTCGGGCTGGGCTTCGGCTGGAATCTTCGCGATCTGCTCGGGCGAGAGGATGCGGTGCCCTTCCTTGATGAAGAGCTTGCTGCGCAGGCCGGCGGAGCAGACGGAGTAATCGGTGATGACCCAGCCGCCGATGCCGAAGAGGCTGTCGCGCCAGAGGATCGGGCTGGCGGTCCAGACCATGCGGTAAAAGCGGTAGGGATCGGCGAAAAATTCGGGACCGGCCGGGAACATGCCGCAAGGGTATCACGCGGCGGCAGGCGCGATGCTACCGTCAAGGCCATGAGCCGGGCGCGGATTTTTGCTTCGCTGGTGGTGATTGTGCCGCTCGGCTTCTGGCTGAAGCTTTACAAAGGACCGGGCGCGCACTGGCTCAACGATTCGTTCGATGGAGCGCTGTACGAGATCTTCTGGTGTCTGGTGGCGGCGTTTGTCGTGCCGCGGGCGCGGCCGGTGCGGATCGCCGCGGGTGTATTGATTGCCACCTGCGCGCTGGAGTTTCTGCAGCTCTGGCATCCGCCGTTTCTCGAGGCGATTCGCAGCCATTTTCTCGGCGCGGCGATCCTCGGGACGACGTTCGACTGGATGGATTTTCCGTATTACTTCCTCGGTTGCCTGATGGGGTGGGCGTGGCTTCGGTACGCGATCAGCGCGAGACCCTCTGCGACGATGGAAAGTTGATGCAGGATTCTTCATGGCCCGAAGTTCGCATTACGCGCAAGGGCGCAGACCGGGTGCGCTCGGGACATCCCTGGATTTTCCGGTCGGACCTTAAAGACGCGGGGAGCGCGCAGGCGGGCGACACCGTGCGTGTCGTCGACGAGCGCGGCAAGCCGCTGGGGCCGGCTCACTACAGCTCCGCTTCGCAGATTGCGCTGCGGATGCTGGGGCGCGCGGGCGAGGGCTTCGATATCGCGGCGCGGATCCGGGCGGCGCAGAAGTTTCGCGAGTCCATGGTAACGGATTCGAATGCGTACCGGCTGGTGTATGCCGAGGCCGATTTTCTGCCCGGACTGATTATTGACCGGTACGGCGATTCCTTCGCGGTGCAGGCGCTCGATCAGGGGATGGAGCGGGCGACGCCGGAGATCGTGGCTGCGCTCGAAGAGCAGTTTTCGCCGCGCGCCATTGTGGCGCGGAACGATGCCGGGGTGCGGTCGCTCGAGGAATTGCCGCGGGAGATCCGGGTGCTTGCGGGTGAGGTGGGCGGGCCGGCCGAGATCCACATGAACGGATTCCGCATGGAGGCCGATCTGCTGCATGGGCAGAAGACCGGTGTGTTTCTGGATCAGCGCGAGAACTATCTGGCAGCGGCGCGCTGGGCTCGCGGGAAGGCTCTCGATTGCTTCACTTCGAGCGGAGGGTTTGCGCTGCATCTGGGACGGGCGTGCGAGTCGGTGGAGGGGATCGATTCGGGCGCGGCGGTGCTCGAGACGGCGCGCAGAAATGCCGGGCGGAATGACGCGCGGAACGTGACGTTTCGCGAGGCGGATGCGTTTGAGATTCTCTCCGGTTATGCGGCGGCGCGGCGCGAGTTCGATATCGTGGTGCTCGATCCGCCGGCGTTTGCGAAATCGCGGAAACAGGTGGAGGGCGCGGCGCGCGGGTACAAGGACATCAATCTGCGGGCGCTGCGGCTGCTGGGGCCGGGCGGGATATTGGTCACGTGCTCGTGCTCGCATCATATGAGCGAGGCGATGCTGCTTGAGATTGTGGCCGAGGCGTCACTCGATGCGGGGCGGACGCTGAGGGTGCTCGAGCGCCGCGTGCAGGCGGCGGATCATCCGATTCTGCTGACGGTACCCGAGACGCTGTATCTGAAGTGTCTGATTCTCGCGGTCTGTTAGTAAAGCGTCCCGGTCATAAGGTCAGTGTCCTCGTGGAGCGACCGGCCGCGGCTGAAGAGTCTGTGTGAGAACTCCGGTTCACGGGTATTCGGCTGCGAGCGTGGTCCGGAAAATCCGGTACAGACAGCCTTTTTCGCGCCGTCCTGGCTCTCACGCAGAAGTTTTGTAACGCGAAAAAGGAGTCTGTCCCGGTTTTCCTCAGTGGCTACTTACGA
>DASPQQ010000023.1:0-12206 GCA_035624885.1 Bryobacteraceae bacterium
TCGTAAGTAGCCACTGAGGAAAACCGGGACAGACTCCTTTTTCGCGTTACAAAACTTCTGCGTGAGAGCCAGGACGGCGCGAAAAAGGCTGTCTGTACCGGATTTTCCGGACCACGCTCGCAGCCGAATACCCGTGAACCGCAGTTCTCACACAGACTCTTCAGCCGCGGCCTGTCGCTCCACGAGGACGGTAACCTTGATGACCGGAACGCTTTACTAGCGTGTCCGCCGGCTCGAATTCCTCATCAGCAGCGATTCGAGCTTTGCCGCCGGCGCCGGAGCCGCCACGGTTCCGGTGAGGATTTCCCGGTTCCGCAGCTCTTTCCCGTACATCTCCCGGTTCGCGTCGTCATCCGGACGCAGCGTCGCGCCCTGCAGCGAGATTCCCGCAAACAGGCCGCGCGAACGCGAATAGGAAAGCATCTCGGCATTCATCGCCACGTCGGTCTGAGCCGTTGCTTCCCTTCCCACGGGACCGGCCGCCGCGCTGGCCTCGCCGCCCAGCGTGAACTTGTCGGCCAGCAGCCGCTTCATACCGGAACTGTTCATCACCAGCAGAAGCACATCCTGTTCCGACGCGCCGATCTGCAGCCCGAAGCTTCCGCCTTCGATGCGAATTCCGGCGGGAGCGGACCATCCGGCTTCGCCCTTCCGGCAAACGGCAAACCCGCGCCCGTATTTCGCGCCGATCACGAACCCGGCCTTCTTGAGGTTCGGCACAATGATCACGCACTGCGCCTTGTTCATCAGGTCCTGCGGGATGCCTTTGTCAGAGGCCTGCATCATGTCCGTAAGAACATCGGATGCGGCTTCGAGCCGGTCAGCCGCGTCTCCACTTTTGGCGTGAGCCATCGGGAGTACCGCGGCGGCGATCGCAACAACAGCTATGAGAGTGCGCATACGCTCTTCATACCATAGAACCGCCGCGGGAAATGTAACTTACTTGACGAATGTGGTGGATCGCTGAGCCAGACTGAGTACAGTACCTGGGAGGATTCCGAGGAGAAACGTTCCGGCCGCGGAGAGCACCATCGCGGCGCGCAGCCCCGGTGTGAGAGGTTCGAGGTTCTTCGTCGTTTCACCCGGCTCCTGGAAGTACATGACCACCATCAGACGCAGATAGTAGTAAGCCGCCACCGCGCTGTTCAGCAGGCCGAGCACGCTGAGCCAGATCAGATTCGATTCGATGGCCGCGCGGAAAATATAGAACTTGCCGAAGAATCCGCCGGTGAGCGGAACGCCGATGAGCGAAAGCAGGAAGATGCTGAGCATGGCCGCCGTGCCTGGCTGCCGCCGCGCCAGCCCCGCCAGATCGTCGATCTGCACATGGCGCTCGCTCTTGCCGCCGATGTGGATCACCACGGCGAACGCTCCCACGTTCATCAGCGCGTAGGCGGCCAGATAGAACATCGCGGCCGCCGTGCCGATCTCCGATTTCGCCGCCAGCGCCACCAGCAGATAACCGGCGTGCGCAATCGAGCTGTAGGCCAGCATGCGCTTCAGATTCGTCTGCGTGAGCGCGGCGAAGTTGCCGATCGTCATCGAAAGCAGCGCGGAGATCCAGATCAGCGGCTGCCACGCGTTCGAAATCTGCGGAAACGCGGTGAGGAAGATGCGCAGGAAAATCGCGAACGCCGCGGCCTTCGGGGCCGTCGCCATGAAGGCGCTCACGGGCGCGGGCGCACCCTGGTAAACGTCCGGCGCCCAGATCTGGAACGGCGCGCCGGAAACCTTGAACGCGAGCCCGACAAACATCAGCGCCGCCGCGACGGTCACCATGGCGAACGTTCCCGGCGCGCCTGGCCGGCTGAGCGCGGCCGCGATCCCGTCGAGTTTCGTGGTCGCGGTCACTCCGTAGATCAGAGCAATACCGTACAGCAGGAAGCCCGTGGCGAAGGAACCGAGCAGGAAATACTTGAGGGCCGATTCGTTGTTGCGCGTGTCATCGCGCAGATAACCGGCCAGCACATAGCTCGCGATCGAGGAGATTTCGAGCCCGATGAAGACCATCATCAGGTCGTTGCCCGAAACCATCACGCACTGACCGACAATCGAGAACAGCAGCAGCGCGTGGTACTCGCCGGTCTCGGCTTTCTCCCGGTCGAGATATTCGTAAGACGAAAGCACCGCGAGGATGCCGATGCCGATCACCAGCACGCGGAAGAAGGTGGCGAAATCGTCGACCACCAGCAGATCCGAATAAGCCGGGCCGGGAACCGCGCCGGCCGAGACCGCGGCAAACGCAGCCACCACGAGCGACACGATCGAAAGATGCCCGAACAGTTTCGGCATCCGCTTCGCGAAGAACGGATCGAGCACCATCAGGACCGTGGCCATGATGGTCAGAATCAGCTCCGGTGCAAAGCGGAGAAGATCATCGCTCGTCGGCATGTAGCTAGCGGGCATGACGGCCTCCATCTGTTCCCGCCGCGGGCAGCGCCACGCGCAGCGGCACATTCGCCCGGCTCTGATCGAGAATCTTCGCGGTCGATTCGGAAATGTTGGGCAGGAAGGTCTGGGTGTAGACGCCCATCCAGACCATCATCAGCACCAGCGGAATCACGCAGGCCCATTCGCGCGGATTGAGATCCGGCATGTGGTGCTTCAACTCCTCGTTCGTCTCGCCGAAGAACACGCGCTGGTACATCCACAGCATGTAGCAGGCCGAGAGAATGACGCCCAGCGCGGCAAACACGGTCCAGGTGAACTTCGCCTGCGCCGCGCCCTGCAGAATCAGGAACTCGCCGATGAAATTGTTGAGCGTCGGCAGGCCAATGCTCGCCAGTGTGGTCACGAGGAACATGCTCGAAAGCCACGGGGCCACCGTCGCCACGCCGCCGTAATCCGAGATCGCCAGCGAATGCCGCCGTTCATACATGAAGCCGACCAGCAGGAAGAGCGCGCCGGTCGAGATGCCGTGATTCAGCATCTGGTAAACCGCGCCGTCAAAACCCATCTGGGTAAACGAGAAAATCCCGAGCACGACGAACCCGAGGTGGCTGACCGAGGAATACGCCACCAGCTTCTTCATATTGGGCTGCACCATCGTCACCAGCGCGCCGTAGATGATCCCGATGATCGCGAGCGTCACGATCCACGGAGCGTTCTCGCGCGAAGCCGTCGGAAACAGCGGGACGCAGAAGCGCATCAACCCGTAGGTGCCCATCTTCAGCATCACGGAAGCCAGCATCACGGAACCGGCCGTGGGAGCTTCCACGTGCGCATCCGGCAGCCAGGTATGCAGCGGGAACAGCGGAACCTTGATGGCGAAGGCGAAGAAGAAGGCGAGGAACAGGAGCGTCTCTTCGAGGTGCGAGAAAACGATCTTCCCGCTCGAGAGCGAGTCCAGAATTACCGCGTAATCGAACGTGCCGGCGCGGTTATAGAGGAAGATGATCGCCGCCAGCATCAGCACCGAGCCGGCCATCGTATAGAGGAAGAACTTCACCGCGGCGTAAATGCGGCGCTCGTGGCCCCAGATCCCGATCAGGAAATACATCGGCACCAGCACCACTTCCCAGAACACATAGAAGAGGAACAGGTCCCAGGCGGCGAACACGCCGATGAGCCCGAACTCGAGCAGCAGCAGGAACGCGTAGAACTCCCTGGCCCTGTCCTTCACCGCGCTCCATGAAAGCAGAATCGCGATCGGCGTCAGGAACGTCGAGAGCAGAATCAGCCAGATGCTGATGCCGTCGATCCCCACATGCCAGTGAATCTCCGGATTCTGAATCCAGACGCCGTTGCTCACGAACTGCAGCCCCTTCTCGCCGGTCTTGTATCCCGCGGCGATGCCGAGCGAAAGAACAAAGGTGAACAGCGAGACAACCAGCGCCACAAAGGGCGCCGTCTTTTCCTGCTTCCGCGGCACAAGCAGCGCCAGGATGAACCCGATGGCCGGCAGTGCGATCAGGAAATCGAGAAGGTTCATCGCGCCCCTCCGCCCTGCATCCCGTAAGCCAGGCTCATAAGGATCAGCAATCCGACCGCGCCCACCACCACCCACGTCGCATAACTGCGGATATTGCCCGACTGCAGCCTTCTCAGCCAGCCGCCGATGCCGCGCGCTTCCCGCCCGACGCCATTCACCAGCCCGTCGATCACACCCTGATCCGCTGCCTGCCAGAGGAACACGCGGGAGCCCGTCACCGTCGGACTCACGATCGTCGCGTCATACACCTCATCGACGAAGTACTTGTTGTAAACCAGCGTGTACAGCCAGCCGAGCGACGACGTGATCTTTGCCGGCAGCTCCCTGTTCACCACGTACATGTAGTACGAGAGCGCGATCCCGCCCAGCCCGAACGCGACCGAGATCATGGTCAGCGTCATCTCCCCTTCCACTTCCTGAACGGGGAACATGTTCTCGAGAATTTTCGGCACGTTGAACAGCCATCCCCCCACAGCCGACAGCACCGCCAGAACCATCAGCGGCCCGAGCATCGACATCGGCGATTCATGCGGATGTCCGTGTCCCTTGTACTCGCCCCAGAACGTCATCCAGAACGCGCGCCAGACATAAAACGCCGTCATGCCCGCCGTGACCACGCCGACCCAGAACATCCACGGCGCATGCGTATAAGCCGCGCCCAGGATCGCGTCTTTACTGAAGAATCCCGAGGTCAGCGGGAACCCGGAAATCGCGAGCGAAGCCACGGCCAGCGTCCAGCATGTGTGCGGCGCGTACTTCTTCAGCCCGCCCATATGCCGCATATCCTGTTCGCCGTGGCAGGCATGGATCACGCTGCCCGCGCCAAGGAACAGCAGCGCCTTGAAGAACGCGTGCGTCATCAGGTGCCAGATGCCGGCCGAAAACGCGCCCACACCCACACCCAGGAACATGTAGCCAAGCTGCGAAACCGTCGAGTAGGCGAAGACCTTCTTGATGTCGTACTGGGTCAGGCCGATCGTCGCCGCGAAAACGGCCGTTGCCAGACCGATCACAGCCACTGTCTCCATCGCGATCGGAGCATGCGTGAAGATCGGCGCCGAGCGCGTGCACATGTACACGCCCGCCGTCACCATCGTCGCCGCGTGGATGAGAGCGGAAACCGGCGTCGGACCTTCCATCGCATCCGGCAGCCACACATAAAGCGGAATCTGCGCCGACTTGCCGCACGCGCCCACGAGCAGCAGCAGCGCGATCGTCGTCAGCGTCCCGGCCGGCTTGCCCGGAGCCGCCTGCAGCACCTTGTCGAAACTCAGGCTGCCGAAATTCACCGCGATCAGGAACATCGCGAGCGAGAACCCGAAGTCGCCCACGCGGTTCACGATGAACGCCTTGTTGCCCGCCGTGGTCGCGCTCTTCTTCAGGAAGTAGAAGCCGATGAGCAGGTAGCTGCAGAGCCCCACGCCTTCCCAGCCCACGAACAGCAGCAGATAATTCGCCGCCAGCACCAGCATGAGCATGAAGAACATGAAGAGGTTCAGGTACGCGAAGAACCGGTAGTACCCTCCCTCATGCGCCATGTAGCCGGTGGCGTAAATGTGAATCAGCGAGCCGATGCCGGTCACGATCATCAGCATGATCATGGTCAGCTTGTCGACCGCGAAATCCCAGCCGACCTCGAACACGCCGCTGCGGATCCAGGTGAAGTAATGTTCGCTGATCGGGTTCGCCCCGAGGTCGCCGGCGGTGAAGAACACCTTCAGCACCCAGCCGAACGACAGCACCACGCTCGCTACGGCGATGGCGCTCACCAGCGCCTTCGAAAGCGTGCGGCCGAAAATTCCGTTGATCAGGAATCCGAGAAACGGCAGGGCGGGAATGATCCAGAGGTTCTGCATCAGTTTTTGAGCGAACTCACTTCGTCGATATTCAGCGTTCCGCGGTTCTTGAACACTGTCAGAATAATCGCCAGACCGACGGCCGCTTCGGCCGCCGCCACTACCATCACGAAGAACGTGAAGATATGCCCGCCCACCTGCCGGTGCATGTTCGAGAACGCGACAAAGCTGAGGTTCACCGCGTTCAGCATCAGCTCAATGCACATGAAGACGGTGATGATGCTGCGCCGGAACAGGAATCCGGCCACGCCGAGCGTAAAGAGAACGGCGCTCAGGATCAGGTACCAGGAAATCGGCACGCCGTTGGCGAGAATCTGCTGCGCGCCCTGCTGCAAACCCTCGGGCATTTAATCGAGCTCCTTCCGGGCCAGCACGATGGCGCCCAGGATCGCCACCAGGATCAGAACCGAAGTCACTTCAAACGGCAGCAGGTAATCCGTGAACAGCGCCATCCCGACGCTCTGCGCCGAGCCGCCCTTGAAGTTTCCGAACTTCATGAAGCCCGCGTTGCCGAAATAACTCTGGATGAAGTACGCGACCACCCCGAACATCGCGAGCAGCGCCGGAATTCCCAGCAGTTGCGCCATCCACGAACGCCCGGCCGCCTGTTCCGCGCCCGCGTTCAGCAGCATGATGACGAAGATGAACAGCACCATCACCGCGCCCGCGTAGACAATGATCTGCGCCATCGCGATGAACTCCGCGCCCAGCGCCAGATACAGCACCGCGATCGAGCCCATCACGCCCACCAGCGACAGCGCGCTTGAAATCGGGTGCTTCTGCAGGATCACGCTGATCCCGCACACCACCGCAATCGTCGCGAACAGGATGAAAAAGAAGATATCCATAGGCGCTAGGCGAAAAGGGCCACCAGGAATCCCGTCACCAGCAGATTGAGCAGAGCCGCGGGGAACAGGAACTTCCACGCGAAGCGCATGAGCTGGTCGTAGCGGAAACGCGGCAGAGTCGCGCGAATCCAGATGAACACGAAAAGCAGAAAGCCGGTCTTGGCGAGGAACCAGAACACCGGCATGAGCGCGGGCACGAGCGGCGGAAACATCATCAGTCCGGCCAGCCCGAGGAAGACCACGCCGAACACCGGCAGCGTGTACTTGTCCATCGGCCGCGCCGGATTCATGCCGTGCCAGAAGCACAGCGCGCCGGCCGCCGCCAGAATCAGAGGCGCGACGAAATTCGAATACGGCATCGGGAACAGCGGATGCCAGCCGCCGAGGAACAGAATCGTCGCCACCGAGCAGACCGTCACCATGTTGGCGTATTCCGCCATGAAGAACGCGGCGAACGTCATGCTGCTGTACTCCACGTGGAAGCCGGCGACGAGTTCGTTTTCCGCTTCGGGCAGATCGAACGGGATGCGGTTGGTTTCCGCAAAGGCCGCGATCATGAAAATGATGAAAGCGAAAATCTGCGGGAACGGCCCCGAAAACACGGCCCACTTCGGAATGAACCCCAGCTGGAATCCCGCCTGGGAATTGACGATCTCCCGCAGGCTCAGCGAACCCGCCATCAGCAGCGGCGACGCGATCGCCAGACTCATCGGCAGTTCATAACTGATCATCTGCGCCGAACTGCGCAGTCCGCCGAGCAGGCTGTACTTGTTGTTCGAAGACCAGCCCGCCAGCGCCACGCCGTACACGCCCATCGAGCTCACCGCAAGAATGAACAGCAGCCCGACGTTGAGATCGGCGAGTTCGAGATTCGTCCTGTAGCCGAAGACCTCGATGGTCCCGCCGAACGGAATCACCGAAATCGAAATCAGCGCCATCATCACGGCAAGGAACGGCGCCAGCAGATAAAAGAACCTGTTGACGTCCGCCGGCATCACGCCTTCCTTGGTGATGAGCTTCACCACGTCCGCAAGCGGCTGCAACAGCCCGTGCGGCCCCACGCGGTAGGGACCCATGCGCACCTGCACGTGCGCGATCACCTTGCGCTCCACCCACTGCAGATAAGCCAGCGCGGTCAGCAGAACGAACGCGATGAGTGCCAGTTTGATGACCGTGATGATGAGGAATTCCATTAGCGCGCGACCGGCTCCAATCGCTTTTCGAGCACTGAATTGAGTATTTTAGAATACCGTCCGAGCGTCCCTGACGTGAACAGGTTTTCCTTCGCCGAACGGATCAGATCGGGCCGGCTCTCGACGCCCACGCGCCCGTTCACAGGCGTCGTCTGGCGCGCGCCGAGCGCAATTGCCGCGGGCGCGATGTCGTAGCCCTTCACGTTCTTCCGGATCTCGCTGTAGACCGCATCCGGCAGCCACGGACCCATCAGCGCGGCCATCCCCATTTCCTTCGCGATCAGCCCGATGATTTCGAGATCCGGCTTCGTCCCGACCGTCGCCGCGCCGCGCTTCAGCTTCTGCACTTCGCCGCAGACGTTGGTTACGGTCCCGTTCTTTTCGTAGGCATTCGCCGCGGGCAGGATGACATCGGCGCGCCCGGCGGTCTCCGTCATGAACATGTCCTGCACCACCACGAACGCGAAGCGCGCATTGAGCGGCCCGTCTTTGAGCGGATTTGCGCCCACCACCCACAGCGCATCGATGTGCTCGGCCGCGCGCATCTCATCCACCGTCATGCCCGGCTGATTCGAAGCCTGATAACCCGGCAGCAGCTCCGGCACAAGGCCCATATCGATCGCGCCGCGCGAATTCGAATAATCGACCAGCGCGCAGTACCGCACCGGGATGCCGAGCGATTGCCCGAACTGCACCAGATCGTGAACGGCGTTGCCCTTCACCGAATCGTTGAACAGGATCACCAGCTCGGACTCGGCCGCGAGCGACGCCCGCAGGTCTTCGAGCGCTTCGAGTTCCGTGCCTTTCGGCCTGCGAATCGATTTCGCGGCGGTCGTATCCTCACGCACCTCATGCGGCGTAATCACGTAAACATGCGCGTCGTGATGCCGCTTGTTGGCGCGAATCTGGAACGAAAGGAACGGCTGCTCGACCGCGAGATCGGCCCCGATGATCAGGAACGCCTTGCGCTCGTAGAAGTCCGCCGAAGTCGCAAGCGCGCCGTTCGTTCCGCTCAGTGCGTCGATCAGCGTCGAAACATCGCCTGTCCGGTGGTGGTCGATGTTGTTCGTCCCGAGACCCTGCCGCGCGAACTTCTGCAGATAGTAATTCTCTTCGTTGGTGGTGTGATTTGACCCGATCACCCCGAAGCTGCCGCCGCGCGCCTTGATGGCATTGAAGCGCGTCGCCACATGCTCGAGCGCCTTCGACCACGAAACTTCCTGCAGCTTCCCGTCCACGCGAATCATCGGCGACTGGATGCGCTCGGGATGATCGTTGAAATCGAACGCATAGCGCCCCTTCACGCACAGGAACTCGCCGTTGATCCCCGAGCGGTCGCGGTTGTTCCCGCGGATGATCTGCTCGTTGCGGACGCCCAGCGTCGTCTTGCACCCGTTCGAGCAATGGGTGCAGATGGTGCCGACGTGCTCCATCTCCCACGGCCGCGTCTGATAGCGGTACGAACCGCTCGTCAGCGCGCCCACCGGACAGATATCGATGCACTGCCCGCATTCATCGCACTCGAGATGATCGCCATGGTTCGGCGCAATCAGCGAAACCACCCCGCGGTTGACCACGCCCAGCGCGCCCACACCCATGCCTTCATCGCACGCGCGCACGCAGCGGAAGCAGAGGATGCAGCGCGGCCCGTCGTAAAACACCACCGGGGACCACTGCTGTTCATCCACGTGAACCTTGTTCTCCGTGAACCGGCTCTCGCCCGCGCCGTAGCGGAACACCATGTCCTGCAGTTCGCACTCGCCGCCCTTGTCGCACACCGGGCAATCAAGCGGGTGATTCGTCAGCAGGAATTCCAGCGTGTATTTGCGCGCCTTGCGGACCTGCTCGGTGTCGGTCCTGACGACCATGCCCGGAGCCACGAGCAGCGTACACGCCACCTGCATCTTGGGCATCTTCTCCACTTCCACGAGGCACATGCGGCAGGCGGCCTGCAGCGAGTAGCCTTCGTAATAGCAGAAGGAAGGAATTTCGATGCCGTTCTGTTTGGCGGCTTCGATGACCAGCGTGCCGGCGGGGGCTTCGATCTCCCGTCCGTCGATGGTGAACTTCACCGGATCGGCCATCAGACGGTCACCAGCCTTTCCGCCGGTCTGGCCGATTTCGCAATCTTCGCTTCGAACTCGTCGCGGAACTTCTCGACGAAGGAGATGGTCGGCATCGCCGCCGCGTCGCCCAGCGGGCAGAATGTGCGGCCGAGCATGTTCTTCGACAGATCGTTCACCAGATCGATGTCGCTCGAAGTGCCGTGTCCTTCATCGAGGCGCTGCAGCAGCTTGCGCAGCCACGTCGTGCCCTCGCGGCACGGGATGCACCATCCGCAGCTCTCGTGCGCATAGAAACGCATGATGCGCAGCGCGGCCCGGACCATGTCGGTGTCTTCGTCCATCACGACCACACCACCCGATCCCAGCATCGACTTGATGGCCGCGACCGAATCGTAGTCCATCGCGACGTCGCACTCATCGGCGCGCAGCACCGGGCAGGACGATCCTCCCGGAATCACGGCCTTCAGCTTCTTGCCGCCACGCACGCCGCCGCCGACTTCGTTGATCATGCGCAGCAGATTGAAGCCCATCGGCAGTTCGTAGACGCCCGGCTTGTTCACATGGCCCGAAAGGCAGAACAGCCGCGTGCCACCGTTCTTCGGCGTGCCGAGACCCGCGAAGTAAGCGCCGCCCTGCAGGATGATCGGGGGCACCGCGCAGAAGGTCTCGACGTTATTGAGAATCGTCGGCGACTGATAACAGCCCGCGACGGCGGGAAACGGAGGACGGATCCGGGGATTGCCGCGTTTGCCTTCGAGCGATTCGAGCAGCGCCGATTCCTCGCCGCACTCATAAGCGCCCGCGCCTGAATGCGTCGCGAGGTGGAATTTGATGCCGCGGCCGAGGATGTTGTCACCGAGATAGCCGCGCGCGCAGGCTTCCTCGAGCGCGCGGTCCATGTGCTCGATCAGATACCGGTATTCGCCGCGGATATAGATGTAGCCCTGCTGCGCGCCCACCGCGAGGCCCGCGATCAGGCAGCCTTCAATGAGCTGATGCGGATCGTACTCGATCAGCAGGCGATCCTTGCAGGTGCCCGGCTCGGACTCGTCCGCGTTCACGACGATGTACTTCGGCTTCGGCGCCTGGCGCGGCACGAAGCTCCACTTCATGCCGGTCGGGAAGCCCGCGCCGCCGCGCCCGCGCAGCCCGGAAGCTTTCACTTCGTTGATGATGTCGTCCTGCGACATCCCCAGAGCTTTTTCGAAGGCCTTGTAGCCGTCGTTCGCCAGATACGTCTCGATCATGTGCGAGTTCGGAAGACCGAAGCGCCGCGTCAGAACCTTCACTTCGAGCGGACTGGGTGCGTTGTACGGCATCAGCAGCTCACCTTCTTCACTTCAGCGATGTCTTCGGGACGCTTGCCGGCAGCGAGGCCGTCGAGCAGCCTGTCGAGCTGCTCGGGAGTCACATCGTGGTAGAAGTCGTAGTTCACCTGCACCGCCGGGGCCCAGGAACACGCGCCCATGCATTCCACTTCCTCAAGCGAAATGCGGCCGTCCGCGGTCGTCTGCTTGTGGCCGATGCCCAGCTTCCTGCAGGCCTTGTCCCACAGCTCTTCGCCGCCCACCAGCAGACACGAAATATTGGTGCACACCTGCACGTGATACCTGCCCTGCGGCTTCTTGTGCAGCATCGAATAGAAGCCCACCACTTCATCCACCTGCAGCGGGGTCACGCCGGTGCGCCTGGCGACTTCTTCGATGAGCTCCTGCGTGATCGAGCCGACCTCGTCCTGCGCGTAAATCAGCATCGGAATCACGGCCGAGCGTTTGCGGTCCGCCGGGTACTTGGCCAGGAACTTTTCGAATCTGGCTTCGAGTTCAGGAGAAAAAGTCACCTGTCCGTATCCCCCAGCACGAAGTCCATACTGCCGAGGCCCGCGATCACGTCCGCGATCATGGTGCCTTCAATCATGCGCGGAATGGCCTGCAGGTTGCCGAAACTCGGCCCGCGCCAGTGCACGCGGTACGGCTTCTGCGTTCCGTCGCTCACCATGTAACAACCCACCTCGCCGCGCGGCGATTCGATCACCTGGAACACTTCGCCTTCCGGCACGCGGAACCCTTCGGTCACGATCTTGAAATGATAGATGAGCGCTTCCATCTGCGTCTTCATCTTTTCGCGGTCGGGGAGCACCACGCCCGGCGCGGTCGCCTGCCAGGCGCCTTCGGGCATTCCTTCGAGCGCCTGGGTGATGATGCGCGCGCTCTGCCGCATCTCGCCCAACCGCACCCGGTACCGCGCGTAAACGTCGTTCTCGGTCCGCGTCTGGACGTCGAAATCGAATTTGTCGTAGCTCGAATACGGCT
>DASPQQ010000024.1:0-6358 GCA_035624885.1 Bryobacteraceae bacterium
TGTCCCACGCCCGCCGCCTGCGCGATGCGCGCCGCGTCTTCCGGACGCGTGTGGTACGACGGGATGTCCGCCATGATCTTCGCGCCGGAGGGCCGGTCATTGGCTGCCGTCACGTCACGCACGATCGCCACCATTTCGGTCTGCAGGCCTTCATGGAACAGCACGTCCACGCCATGCGCATACTTTTCGAGCACCGGCGAAGGCGCGGTGTCTCCGCTGATCACGATGGAGCGCCCGTGGTAATCGAACCGGTACCCAACCGCCGGGCGGACCGGCGAATGATTGACTGGGAATGCCGAGACGGTGACGCCATCCTGTTCGATGATCTTTTGCATCGCGTCGCTGCCATCGGGAACATTGAATACATGCGCGACGCCCCCGGCGCCGGAGGGCGGCATGGTAACCGGTCCGTGATGCGCTGCCCGATAGCCGGAATCGAGCTCATAGGCGCGATTGAAACCTTCCACGACTTTTTCCACTCCCTGCGGCCCGTAAACCGGCGTCGGATCCAGGTGACTCGATCCGGCCCAGCGTTCGATCATGAGCTCGCCCAGATCGGCGATGTGATCGGAATGAAAATGCGTGAGCAGAACGGCATCAATATTGGCCGGCTGCACGGCCATCAGATCGAGCTTGCGCGCCGAGCCTTCGCCGGAATCGACGACGTAGAGGTGTTTCCCGGCGATCACGAAAACGCACGGCCCGGAACGCGTGGGATCGGCCAGGGGAGAGCCCGAGCCGCACAATCCCGCATGCAGGCCGTCCGGCAATCGCGAAACCCAGGCCTGTTGCTGGATGCCGGCGGTTACCGTCCGCCGGCTGAACGCGAGGCCGAGCGGGCGCTCGAAGACGATACCCGCTCCGACTACCAGAAGAAGCAGCGCCGCGATCACCCCCCACGCGCCAAAACCCAGTCGCACCGGTTCCCGAAGACTGCGAATCGCAAGCAGCAGCACGGCGAGAAGCACGATCTCGACCCCCAGCATCTGCCTTGCTTCGGGCGACGGGCCATCCACGAGGAAGCTCGTGAGCCGCCCCAGCACGATCAGCACGAGAAATGAAGCCGGAACCACCAGCCAGCGCGCGGCCGCACGAATCGCGCCGGTGACGCAGAAGATTGCCATCCCGAGAAACAAGCCGCCGAAATCGCCGCGCAGCGTGTT
Source organism: Bryobacteraceae bacterium (assembly GCA_035624885.1). GTDB lineage: Bacteria > Acidobacteriota > Terriglobia > Bryobacterales > Bryobacteraceae > BOG-234. The sequence continues at coordinate 1,164 of DASPQQ010000024.1, forward strand.
GTAGCCGGCATTGCCCGCGGGAAACAAGGCGAAGCGGTCGGCCTGGCCGCCGGGCGCGAAAAGAAATGAAATGCCGAGGACAGCAAATACCAGGCCGGCGATACCCGCAAGAACGCGCAGGACGCGCTGAATCATCGGTTCTCCTTTACTACCCCTGCGTCCCGGGCGTATAGAAAGGTACCTGACAGGCGTCGGATATCATATACATAGACTCGCGATAGACGTCATTTATGGATCCCAACGCAAGCCCACCGTCGGGCGTAAACGCCTGGCTGGAAGAAGAACTCCTGCAGCAGTACCGCCTCGATCGTACCTCCGTAGACAAAGACTGGAAAAGCATTTTTGAAGAGACCGGGACCAACGGTACTACGCCTGGTACCCATGGACCGGCCAATGGAATCAATGGCTTGAACGGCGGTGGGAGCGGCGCGGCCTGGGCGCCCGCTGCCGTCGTGGCCCGGCCTGCAGCCGAGCCCGTGCTTGCGCCTTCCGAAGAGCTGATGCCTCTGCGCGGCGCGCCCGCCCGCATTGCCGAGAACATGGCCGCCAGCGCGACGATTCCGCTTGCCACCTCGCAGCGCATCATTCCGGTGAAGGTGATCGATGAAAATCGTCGCCTGATTAACCACCACCGCGCGCTGCTCGGCAAGAGCAAGCTTTCCTACACGCACATCATCGGCTGGGCCATTGTGCGCGCCGTGCAGGCCAATCCCGCTCTGAATCACGCCTTCGCTTCGAATCCCGCGGGCGAACTGTTCCGGGTCCTGAAGAAGGAAATCAATTTCGGTCTCGCGGTGGATGTCGCCGGCAAGAACGGCGCGCGCAGCCTGGTCGTCCCGAACATCAAGAACGCCGGTGCGATGACGTTCGCCGAATACGTCAATGTCTTCGACGACCTGGTGAACCGCGCGCGCAACGCGAAGCTGACGCCAGCCGATTTCCAGGGCACCACGATTTCACTCACCAACCCCGGCACGGTCGGGACGATGGCTTCGATGCCGCGTCTGGTTCCCGGCCAGGGCGCCATCATCGCCGTGGGCGCGATGGATTATCCGGCCGAATATCGCGGCGTGGCGCCGGATGTGATCGCCTCGCTCGGCATCAGCAAGGTGATGTCGGTGACCTGCACCTACGATCACCGCATCATTCAGGGCGCCGAATCGGGCATGTTCCTCGGGACTCTGCAGTCGCTCCTCGATGGCGACAACAACTTCTACGACGAGATTTTTGACGCCCTGCACGTTCCCTACGCCCCGGTGAAGTGGACGCACGATACGGCGCCGGTAATGGCCGCCGCCGTGCCGGAGCCGTCGATCGAAATCGTGAAGGAAGCGGCCGTCGCGCAGCTCATTCACGCCTTCCGTGTGCGCGGGCACCTGATGGCGCAGGTCGATCCGCTCGGCGAAGAGCCGGCGTATAACGCGGAACTCGATCCGCTCACCTACGGCCTCACCATCTGGGATCTCGACCGCCACTTCTATACCGGCACGCTCAAACACGCTTTCGGCGGCCGCAAACAGGCCACTCTGCGCGAGATGGTCGACCATCTGCGCAGCGTCTACTGCGGCAGCATCGGCTGCGAGTACATGTATATCCAGCGCCCCGAGCAGAAAGCCTGGGTGATGGAACACATGGAGGCGCCGGCGAAGAAGATCGGCCCCGAGGAAAGGCTGCGCATCCTCGAATACCTGCTCAAGGCCGAGGAGTTCGAGCGCTTCCTCGACCGCCGCTTCATCGGCCAGAAGCGCTTCTCGCTCGAAGGCGCGGAATCGACCATCGCCGTCATCGCCGGCCTCACCAATCTCGCTGCCGACAACGGCGGCGAAGAAGTCGTCATCGGCATGGCGCACCGCGGGCGCCTGAATGTGCTCGCCAACATCGTGGGCAAGCCGCTCGGCCAGATTTTCTCCGAGTTCGAAGGCAATATCGATCCGGCTTCGGCGCAGGGCTCGGGCGACGTGAAGTATCACCTCGGCGCGAGCGGCGTCCATACGGCGCCTTCGGGAAAACAGATCGCCATTTCACTCGCCGCCAACCCGAGCCATCTCGAAGCGGTGAATCCCGTGGTCGAAGGCATGGTCCGGGCGAAGCAGGATGAGATCCGCGACGCCGACAAGATCCGCATCATCCCGCTGCTCATCCACGGCGACGCGGCTTTCGCCGGCCAGGGCGTGGTGGCGGAAACGCTGAATCTCTCGCAGCTCGAAGGTTACGGCAACGGCGGCACGCTGCACGTTGTGATCAACAATCAGATCGGTTTCACCACGCTGCCCGAATCTTCGCGCTCGACGGCCTATTGCACGGACATCGCCCGCATGGTGCAGGCGCCGATCTTCCACGTCAACACCGACGATCCCGAAGCCGCCATGCGCGTGGTAAAGATGGCCTTCGATTACCGCCACAAATTCGGCCGCGACGTGGTGATCGACATCGTCTGCTACCGCCGCCACGGCCACAACGAAGCCGACGATCCGGCTTATACGCAGCCGATCATGTACCGCAAGATCCGGGATCTCGATTCGGCGGCCGTGAAATACGGGCAGAAGCTCATTGCGGAAAAGATTCTCACCGCGCAGGGCGTGGACGCGATCCGCAAGACCGTGGCCGATCATCTGAACGCCGCGTTCGACGCGACCAAAGCCGCCGGCCCGTGGGTGCTGCAGCGCGTCATTCTGCCGACGCCCGAGACTCACACCACCGCCATCTCGCGCGCGCTGCTCGAACAGACCGTCGAAGGCATCACCCGCCTGCCCGCTTCCTTCCATCTGCACCCGAAGCTCGATGGTTTCGTGAAGAAGCGGCGCGAGGCTCTGGCGAACGACACACCCGTCGACTGGGCCTTCGCCGAAGCCATCGCGTTCGGCAGCCTCGCGCTGCAGGGGACGCCGGTGCGCCTGAGCGGTCAGGATTGCGGCCGCGGCACCTTCAGCCAGCGCCACCTCGTTTTCTACGATTACGAAAACGGCGAGCCCTATGTCCCGCTGGAGCACATGACGGATGCGCAGGCCGCCTTCAACGTGCTCGACAGCTCGCTGAGCGAATTCGGCGTGCTCGGATTCGAATACGGCTACAGCGTGGCCAATCCCTACGCGCTGACTCTCTGGGAAGGCCAGTTCGGCGATTTCTCGAACGGTGCCCAGATCATCATCGACCAGTTCATCACCACGGCCGAGCAGAAGTGGACGCAGGTCAGCGGTCTCGTGATGCTGCTCCCGCACGGCTACGAAGGCCAGGGGCCGGAGCATTCGAGCGCGCGCATCGAGCGCTTCCTCACGCTCTGCGCCGAAGAGAACATCCGCGTGGTCAACTGCTCCACGCCCGCGCAGTACTTCCACGTGCTGCGCCGCCAGATCACCACGCAGCGCAAACCACTCGTGATCTTCACACCGAAGAGCCTGCTGCGCTCGACCGCCGCCGTTTCAGGTTTCGCGGAACTCACCGGCGGCGAGTTCCAGCCCATTCTGCCCGATTCGCTCGAACCGGGCCGCGTGCGCAAGCTCGTCTTCTGCTCCGGCAAGGTCTATTACGATCTCGCCGCCGCGCGCGAGGCGAAGAAGATCAACGACATCGCTCTCATCCGCATCGAGGAGCTCTATCCGTTCCCGGATAAGCCGATGCTGGAACTGCTCGCGAAGTACCGCGCGAATGTGGATATCGTCTGGTGCCAGGAAGAGCCGCGCAACATGGGCGCATGGCGCCACTGCTACAGCTACTTCAAGGGCCTCGGCCGCATCATTCAGTACGCCGGCCGCGTTCGCAATGCCAGCCCGGCTGTGGGTTCGACCAAACGCCACGCCGAAGAGCAGAAGCGGCTGGTGGAAGACGCGCTGAAGTAGACCCGGCTAACGTCCGCCGCCGATTTCGAGAATCGAACCGGTGGTGTAGGAAGCCGCCGGAGAGAGCAGCCACACCACTCCTTCGGCGATTTCCATCGGTGTGCCCGCGCGCCGCATGGGAATCGTGGGACTCAGCCGCTCGAGCCGTTCCGGCCTGCCGTTCGCGGCATGCAGGCCGGTTTCAACCAGCCCCGGTGCGACGGCGTTCACGCGAATCCCTTCATCCGCCACTTCGCGCGCGAGGCCAATGGTGAACGTGTTCACCGCTCCCTTGGAAGCCGCATAGGCGACCCACTCGCCGGTGCCGCCCGTGCGCCAGGAAGTCGACGAAATATTGACGATCGCGCCGCCGTTCCCGCCGCGCCGCGTCGACATCCGCCGGACGGCCTCGCGGCAGCAGAGAATCGTGCCGGTGACGTTGACCGCCAGCATCTTTTCGACCGCCGCGACCTCGAGTTCCTCCACGCGAGCGAATCCGCCCGTGATGGCGGCGTTGTTCACAAGTCCCGATATGCGCCCGAGTTCACGTTCGGCCGTCTCGAACAAACGAATCACATCCTGCTCGCTGGCAACGTCAGCCGCAATCGCGGCCGCCTGGCCGCCCGCAGCCTGGATTTCCGCGACAACCGTCTCCGCACCCGCTCGATCCCGCGAATAGTTGACCGCAACGGCCTCGCCGCGCCTTCCGAGAAGCGTTGCGATCGCCGCGCCGATGCCGCGCGAAGCTCCGGTAACGATGATCATCAGATTCGGTGGAACGATTTCAAAATATCGCGCGTGCTGTACTGCAGCGCCACCGGCCGGCCATGCGGACAGGCCATGGGATACTGCGTCGCCGCCAGCGCCCGCAGCAGCCATTCCATCTTGCGCTGATCGAGCGGCGTGTTGATCTTGATGGCAGCGCGGCAGGCAATCGAAGCCGCAATGCCGCGCCGCACGTCGGCGACGGATGCCGTGCGCAACTCGGTTTCGGCGATCTCGAGGATTTCGAAAATCGCACGTTCCAGATCCGCCGGTCCGATGGCAGCGGGCGCGGCCTTCACCGCGATGGTCCGGTTGCCGAACGGCTCCGTCTCGAATCCCGACTGGTTCATCTCATCCGCAATGCGCGCATATTCGATCTGCTGCTCGGGTGTGAGCTGCACGATCACCGGCATCAGCAGACGCTGCACTTCCACGTTCCCGGCGGCGCGCTGCGCCAGAACCTGTTCGAACAGAATCCGTTCATGGGCGACATGCTGGTCGATGATCCACAGCCCGTCGCGCCCCGCGGCGATGATGAAGCTGTTGTGGAGCTGCCCGAGCGGCCGCAGCTCGCCGATGCTGGCCATCGTGCCGGCGGGCGTCGCGTCGAACGGG
>DASPQQ010000025.1:0-16861 GCA_035624885.1 Bryobacteraceae bacterium
GAGGGTCACGTCCGCACTCACGTTGCCGCTTTTCCGCTGATCGGCAGCTGTCAATGAGTGGCTGCCCCGTTGGTGCCGAACCCGAGTGATCCGGTGTTCAAGACCCCGCGAGGGGCTGTTATCGTAAAGGCAAGGCTGGCACGGGATTCATGACTGTCGCGATCAAGAACAAACCGCCGGTGGTCATTTCGCAGACGGCTCTGCGCAAAGCGGGGTTCCGGCGCGGACAGGACCTCGAGATCCGGAGCGAAGAGGGGAAGATCACCATTGTCCCGAAGCTGACGCCTGACGAAGCGGCGGATCGGGAAGAGATTCGCAATCCGAAGATCCAGTCGGCAATCCGGCAGGGATATGAAGAGTTTCTTGCCGGAAGGGCGCGCCCGGCTTCCGCGCTGCAGAAGGAGCTCGACGCGATCAGCGCGAAACAGGTACGCAAGCGACGCAGGACATGACCGCTTCCTTCGCGGTTCATACCAGCCCACGGTATGACCGTTTCGCGAAGGCGCTGCAACGCGGCCACAGGGAGTTCGTCACAGTTCAGCGATCGGCAGTCCAGATCCTCGCCAAAGACCCTTACAATCGAAGCCGCCAGCGTCACATCAAGAAGCTCGAAGGCGTTGCCGCCGGTGAAGGACAGTACCGGCTATCACTTGGGCGGTGGCGCTTCCGGTACGACATCCTCGGTCAGATGGTGCTTCTCGGCTACTGCGGATTGCGGCGCGAAGATACGTATTAGACAGTCCCCGCGCCGATACACCTTTGTGCTATAGTTCAGCCCATCAGCGTCGCCGGTGTGGCCATGTCGGCCAGGGCAATCGATTCAGCACCTGAGGAGAGAAGACGATGAGAGGCAAGCGCAATCGCAGAGAGTTTTTCGGCATTACCGGCGCCGCTATTGCCGGAGCTCTGGGGCGGCCGTGGCTGGCTTTGGCTGCCGAAGGGGACGGGTCGGCTGATCTGGTGGTGACGAACGCGAAGGTTTATACCGTCGATTCGCGTCTTCCGCGCGCGCAGGCGTTTGCGATCAAGGGCGGAAGGTTTCTGGCGATCGGGACGACCGACGAGATGAGGCCGTTCATCGGGAAATCGACCCAGACTTACGACGCGAAAGGCCTGACGATTGTGCCGGGGTTCATCGACTGCCACAACCACGCGCCGGGCGTGACGCTGCTTTACGACGTGATCGTGGGGAATCCCTATGAGGTGGAGTTCGTCACGATCGACAGCATTGTGGACAAGCTCAAGGCGCGCGCGGCGAAGGTGCCTCCGGGCACGTGGGTGGAGGGCTATTTCTTCGACGATACGAAGGTGAAGGACAACCGCGAGCTGAATGTGCACGATCTGGACAAGGTGTCGACGGACCATCCGGTGGTGGTGCAGCATCGCGGCGGGCACACGTCGTACTACAACTCGAAGGCGCTCGAGATGGCGGATATCAACAAGAACACGCCGAATCCGCCGGGCGGGACGTACGACAAGTTTCCCGATGGCAGCCTGAACGGACGCGTGACGGACCGGGCGCGGACGCCGTTCCAGCGCGTGGGCAAGCATGAGACGTTTTCGCCGGCCCAGACGGCGCAGCGGAATCGCGAAGGGATCGCGTTCATCTCGAAGCAGTTTGCGAAGTACGGGGTGACGAGCGTGCATCATGAGGGCGGCGATCTGAACGCGATTCAGGAAGTGCGGGCGCGCGGGGATCTGCTGCATCGCGTGAGCTATGAAGCGAACGGGCGGATGCTCGACGCGATGATTGCGAACGGGATCGAGACCGGGTTCGGGGATGAGTGGGTCCGGTTCGGCGCGACGAGCGAGCATACGGTGGATGGGTCGTTTTCGGAACGGACGATGGCGATCTCGAAGCCGTACATCGGGATCACGCCGCCGTACCAGGGCAATGTGACGGAGACCCAGAAGGATCTGGATGAGTGGGCGGAGAAGACGCATCGCGCGGGCATTCAGCTGAATTGCCATGCGAATGGCGACGTGGCGATCGACATGACGCTCACGGCGTATGAGAAGGCGCTGAAGGCGTTCCCGCGCAAGGATGCGCGGCCGAAGATCACGCACTGCTCATTGTGTAATCCGGACATCGTCCGGCGCATGAAGGCGATGGATTGCGTGCCGGCGGCGTTTACGACGTACGCGTATTACAACTCGGACAAGTTCCACTTCTATGGCGAGGAAATGATGAAGTGGATGATGCCGTACCGGAGCTGGCTCGATGCGGGGATCGTGGCGGCGGCGGGGTCGGACTTCAGCCCGGGCCCGTTCGATCCGCGGATGGCGATTCAGGGGATGGCGACGCGGAAGGGCTGGAACGGCGAGGTGTGGGGCGCGAATCAGAAGATCACGATCGAGGAAGCGCTGCGGGTGAACACGCTGAACGGGGCGTACAACTCGCACGAGGAGAATATCAAGGGGTCGATTACGCCGGGGAAACTGGCGGATTATGTGGTGCTGTCGGATGATCTGTTCACGGTGGATGTGGAGAAGATCAAGGATCTGAAGATTGTGCGGACGGTGGTGGGGGGACGGACGGTTTACGAGGGGTAGAAAGAAGGCTAACGCAGAGAACGCAGAGCGCGCAGAGCTTTCCGGAGCGGACGGATCGTCAGGCGGCAACCGGCCTGACCGGAACAATTCGGCTGATGCGCGTCATCAGCTTCCTGTCTGACGAAGCTTTGGCGAGATCGTAAGCGGTCTGCAGCCGCATCCAGAAATCCGGCGTGCTGCCGAAGAGGCGGGCCAGACGGAGGCACATGGCGGCGGAAAGCGGGCGCTTTTCCGCGAGGATGCCGTGCAGCATCTGGCGAGAGACGCCGAGGGCTCTTGCGGCGGCGGCAACTGAGAACCCGACTTCGGGGAGGATGTCTTCCCGAATGATTTCGCCGGGGTGAACCGGAATCTTAGTGGTAGTCTTCAAAGTCGACCTCCTCTGCCGACTCGGCCTTCCAGCCGAAGGTGATCCGATAGTTCGCCGACACGCGGAGCGACCAGCGCGGCGGCATTCCCTTGAGGGCATGAAAACGGAAGCCCGAAATGTTCAGTTCTTCGGGCGCGGTCGCGACTTCGAGCATCTGTCAGATCCGCACGCACTTTCTGACGTACTCGCTTCCGATCCGCCGGGTATGGCCGGTCCGGCAAAGCTCTTCCAGGCCTTTGTGCCTGAAGCTTCCCAGCACACTTCGAGCGTAGAACGTATGCAACAGTCGTGTCAACTGTTCAGTTGACACGATCTCAGCGGCGGATGAGGTAACTCAGTTTCACGAAAATCTCGCGCCCGGTTGTTGTGGTTGGCGGCGTGATGATGCCGACATAATTGGGCTGGCCGGCGAAGAGGGCGAGGTTCTGGTGGGTGTCGGTGTAGCCGACGTAGAGGGCTGTGCCGGGGTTGAGAAGCCAGGTCAGCAGGAAGTTCGCCGTCACGGTTTTGCCCAGCGTGTAGTCGATGAGCGAGGTGTTGGGGAGCACGCCGTTGTAGTCGATGATGGCGCGCAGCGAGAGTTCACGGGTGAACTGGTAGTTGAGATTCGAGCGCCAGAGATGATTGCCGTAGACCGCGCCGGGGCCGTACATTGCGGCCACGATCGATTTTTCGAGCGTGCTCAGGTGGCTGAAGAGATACATCTCGTCGAGCTTGATTTTGCGCGAGGGGCGGAAGGTGAGGCCGGCCGTGAGGTTCTTCGCGGAAGCGAGGAACGGCAGGACTCCGGTGGCGGGGTAGTAGTTGACTCCCGCGCCCTCGCCGTACTGAATGTTCACCCCGACAATGCGCGAGATTTCGCTGACCAGCGAAACGTCGGTCGAGTGTTTGCGGAAGTGGATGTTGTCGAAGACTTCGACGGACTCGCTGCGCTGGAGCGTGAAGGTGGTGTTGCCGGTGAGTTCGGAGATGATGCCGGGCTGGACGATCCAGTCCTCGAGGGTGCCCGAGTGGTCCCAGTCTTCGGTGATGTTCACGGTGGGGCCGAAGGTCTTTACGATGCGGCCGGCGGGGAGCCATTTGTAAGTGAGGGTGTGGAGGCCCTGGCGGATATTGACGCGCGGGATGTAACTGAGCGTGGAGAAGAAGCCGGGGCCGAGATCGCGGAAGGTGGACTGGGTGGTGAGGTGCAGGCCGGTGTAGTTGAGATCGACGTGGAAGAGCTGGCCGTGCGGGTGGGTGCCATCGGTGTAGCGCTCTTCGGTGCGGACGGCCTGGCCGGTGAGGACGAGATTGGGGGTAAGGCGGAGGCGCGTATCGAAGGAGTAAGTGCGTTCGGTGTTGCCGCCCGAATTGTAATCGCTGAAGAAGATGCCGGCGGTCGACTGATTGAAGAAGGTGCGCTGCACGCGCGCCACGCCGATGACGGAATTGCCGAGCACCGGTTCGATCTCAAGCTGTGACGAGGGGTAATCGATCAGAGCCGGAGTGCGGTCGTTGATGGCGAGCAGGCCGACGAGCCACTTCCCTGCCTTGCCGGTGAGGCGCGCGCCGTATTTGGGATTCACGATGCGGCGCGAGAAGAAGAGGTTTTCCGGAGTCTGGAAGTAACTGGCGTTATCGAGAAAGAAGGGGCGCTTTTCGGGGAAGAAGACTTCGAAGCGCTGGTCGACGGTGACTTTGGGGTCTTCGGTTTCGACCTGGCTGAAATCGGGGTTGAGGGTGACGTCGAGCGTGAAGGCGTCGTGGATGACGGCTTTGGCGTCAAGGCCGCCGCGCATCTGGTCGATCTGGCGGTACGAAGGAACGCCGGTTTCGGGCTGATCGAGGAAGTGGGTGCTGTCGAGCGTGGTGTAGGGGATGAACTGGAGGTTGCGGCCGGGCGAGATGTTTTCAAGGCCGTCCATGGTGGCGAGCTGCGTGGCGAAACCTTCGATGCGGTTGGTGTAGAGCGGCCAGTAGGACGATTCGCTCTGCGACGGGATGAAGCGCGCGAGCCCGACGCCCCATTCCTGCTGCGCGGTATTCGGGAAGCGCAGGCTGCGGAAGGGGATGGCCATGAGGACGGCGTAACCATCGGGCGTGAGGCGACCTTCGGATTTCCAGATGGTGTCGAAGCTGTAATCGTCGGTGCCGCCTTCGGTGTTGATGGAATCGGCCTGGATGCCGAAGGGATTGACGTAGAAGCTGAAGACGTGCTGGCGGTCGTGGAAGGTGTCGAGGTAGAGGGCGACTTCATCGTCGCTGAAGATGTCTTCGCGGCGGGCCATGCGGGCGCGGGTGAGGCCGGGCTCGGCTTTGCAGAGGAAGGCGGCGTAGAAGTTGTTATCGTCCCAGGCGATCCAGCCGATGGTTTCGCGGCTCACGGGCTGGCCGTCGGCGGGTTTGTTCTGGCGGAAGCCGGTGATGCGGAGGAAGCCGGGGACTTCGCCGCCGGAGAGGAAATCGTCGAGCTTCGGCGGGTGCGCGACTCTGCTGACGCGGACATGTTCTTCGGCGTGGAGAGCCGCGGCGAGAAGCAGCAGGAGGGCGAAGAATCTCAGGATGCACCTCGCGCCGCGGCGGCTTTCCGGATGCTCTCGCGGAGCTCGGGCTCGGTGGAGAGAAGACGTTCGAAGAGATCGCGCGGGAGCGAGAGGCAGACGCTGTCGGTAAGTGTTTTGACGGTGGCGTTGCGCGGCTGATTGCTGAGCAGGGCCATTTCGCCGAAGTAATCGCCGTCTTCGAGAACGGCGAGGCGCTTTTTGTCGCGCAGGACTTCGACTTTGCCGCGCACGAGGATGTAGAAGCGGTCGCCGGGGTCGCCCTGTTCGACGATGCTGCGGCCGATGGCGAAACGCTCGGTGCCGAACCAGCGGGCGAGTTCCGAGAGCGTGGCGAGGCTCACGCCTTTGAGCAGCGGGACTTCGCTGAGCCATGCGCCGTCGACCGAGGCGCGTTCGGTGTCTTCGGCCACGTGCAGGCCGGATTGCTTCTGCCACATCTTCGCGTAGATGCCGCCCGCGGCCAGCATCCCGGCGTGGCTGCCCTGTTCGGCCAGTTTGCCGCGATTGAAAAGAAAGACGCGATCGAAATTGACGACCGAGCTGAGGCGGTGCGTCACGGAGATGATGGTGCGGCCCTGGGCGATGCGTTCGAGCGTCTGGTTGATGGCGTGTTCGGTGGAGGGGTCGAGCGCGGAAGTGGCTTCGTCGAGCAGGAGGATCGAAGGATTGCGGAGCACGGCGCGGGCGATGGAGAGGCGCTGGCGCTGGCCGCCGGAAAAGCGCGAGCCGCGCTCGCCGGCGAGGGTGTCGTAGCCGTTGGGGAGGGTCGAGATGAAGTCGTGGATTTCGGCGAGCTTCGCGGCGGCGATGATTTCATCGAGCGTGGCGCCGGGCTTCGCGACGGCGATGTTGTCGCGGATGGTGGTGTTGAAGAGGAAGCCTTCCTGGAAGACGACGGCGGTCTGGGCGCGGAGGGAGGACTGGCGCGCGGTGCGGAGATCGGCGCCATCGAAGAGGACGCTGCCGCTCGAAGGGTCGTAGAAGCGCAGGAGCAGATTGAGGACGGTGCTTTTGCCGGAGCCGCTGGGACCGACGAAGGCTACCGAGGAACCGCGCGGGATGCGGAGGCTCACGTCATCGAGATTGCGCTGTTCGCCGGTGTAACTGAACTGGACGTTCGAAAGTTCGATGGCGGTCGAGAAGGGTTTGAGTTCGACGGCGGCGGGCGCGTCCTGAACGCTGGGAATTTCGCGCAGCAGTGCTTCGATGCGCTCACGTCCTCCGCTGGCGTTGATCAGATTCGGCGTGTACTGGGCGAGGTACATGAACGAATAGCTGAGCGAAACGAAGAGCGCCTGGAAGGAGGCGAAGGTGCCGATGGTGATGGTTCCGTGAAAAGCGAGATAGCCGGAGATGCCCATCACGACCGCCTGCAGGAGCAGCGTGCCGAAGCTGGCACTGCGCTCCATGAGCGAGGTCATGAAGCCGAGACGGATGCCGGAGGCGAGAAGACGGCGGTTGGTTTCGCGGAAACGCGCGGTGATGGAGTCCTGCAGGTTAAAGGCGCGGACGAGATTAGGCGCCATGAGCGTTTCCTGCAGCGAGGACATCATGCTGCTTTCGTGCTCCTGTTTGGCGAGGCTGGCGGCGGAGGCGCGCTTTGAGAGCAACTGCGGTCCGAGGACGCAGAAGGGGCAGAGGATGACGCCGAGCGTGGCGAGACGCCATTCCATGCTGAAGACGAGAACGGCGGAAAGAAGGAGATCGAGCAGCGGCTGCAGGCCCCAGGCGACGCCCGCGGCGAGGCCGGTTTCGACGGCGGAGACGTCGTTCGAGAAGCGCGAGAGGATATCGCCGGTTTCGGTGCGGGCGTAGTAATCCATCGAGAGGCGCTGCAGGTGCTCGAACATGCGCTCGCGCAGCGAGGCGACGATGCGGGCGACGATTCCGGCGAAGAGGTAGTCGCGGGCCATCGAAGTCGCCGAGACGAGGAGGATGCTGGCCGCGAGCGCGCCGAGGATGATCAGCATCATGCGCTGGTTGTGGCCGATGAGCGCGCGGTCGATCATGTACTTCACGCTCATGGGGATCTGGGCGTTGAAGACCATCTCGAGCAGGGACGCGAGAAGGATGGGGATCAGGCGGAGCCGGTAGGGCCTGACGTATTCGAAAACGCGCAGCAAAGATCCATCCTACAAAGCGCCAATCAGCGCATTGAAGCGGAAGGCGGAGTTGGCGTAGCCGGGGACCTGCTGATCGAAGATTCGGGCGCTCAGGCCGCGCGCCGAGGCGAAGTTTTCGAAGAAGGATTTGGGGTAATAGCAGTGCGGCGGGCTCATGGCGGCGCCGGCGGCGCGGCGGGCGGATTCGCAGGCTTCGCGTCTCGAGGCGTCGGGAATGTCGAGGATCAGGATGGGTGCGCCGGGGGTCGCGACGCGCAGCATTTCTTCAAGCACGCCTTCGGCGTAGGCGAGGTGGGGGAAGTAGAGGAAGACGCCGTAGGAGAAAACGGCGTCGAAGGCGGCATCCGGCCAGGGAAGCTGGGCGGCTTCGGCGACGCGGAGGGCGGCTTCGGGCAGAAACTGGCGGGCGATGGAGATGTGGGGCGCGGAGAAATCGGCTCCGGCGAGGGTGGCGCCGCTGTCACGAAGGAGCGAGAGAACGGCGCCGGCTCCGCAGCCGGCTTCGAGAATGCGGCTGCGGGGCCGGATGCGGAGGGAGCCGGAGATCAGATCGCGGATGTGGATGGCGGCCAGGTCGCTGGTTTGCGCCATGGCGCCGTCGAAACCGTCGGCGGCGAAGAGATCGCTCAGATTGTATGAAGTCTTCCCGGAGGCGAGATTCCCCTTGCGCTGCCAGACTTCGTACCAGCTTTTTGTCGTTCCCATGTAATATTGCCAATAGTCACAGATGTTACAGGACGGGGTTTTGATTTTCCGCAACGGCAAGTGGGAAGAGGGTGTGGCTCCTGACGGCCTCACCCGGCTTGCCGATGTGAAGGGCTACTACGCGAATGTGATCGGGTACGTCCGGGTGGTGCTTTGCCTGATCGCGGGGTTCACGGCGATGGCGGGATGGGGCTGGATCACGGCGGGATTGCTGCTGGGCGCGACGCTGCTCGATTGGGTGGATGGACCCATCGCGCGGCGGGCAGGCCAGTGCAGCATTTTCGGGTCGGGGGTCGATTGGCTGGCGGACGTGGTGGCGCAGGTGGTCACGTTCGCATGGCTGGTTACTGTGATGCCGCAGGCGTTGCCGTGGGTTGGGATGGCAACGGCTGTGGAGCTGACGAACTGCGTTTTCGATTTTGCGACCACGGCGACCGGGCGGTATCCGGTTGCGCCGGTGAGGCTGCGCGCGAAGAGCTGGTTCTTTGCGATTGCCGACTGGAGCATGCCGGGCGGGCGGTACACGTGGTTCGGGAATCTGCTCTGGCTGGCGTATCCGGTGTGCCTGCTGGCGTTCTGCCTGCGCTTTGCGAGGGTGGGCTGGTGGCTGGTTCCTCTGGCGGCGCTTTACATCTGGTGCGAGGCGGCGTGGGCAGCATTCATCGTGGCGAGCTGGACCGAGCCTTCGCGCAGGCAGCCCGAGTATGAGGACGCCGCATTCCGGCATCTGGGATTTGTGCCGGAGGCGGAGCGGGAGTTGCTCGAATCGGTGAACCGGCAGATTGAGCTCGATCCGGAAGAGACGCGCATTTACTGGCTGAATATCTGGCAGCGGTCGGCACCGGATACGCGGATGGAACTGGAGGGTGTGGAAAGGCTCGACCGGTGGGCGCGGGATCTGGTGGCGGCGCATTACGCCGGTGAAGGCGTGGATCTCGATGGCTATGGGCTGATCGTGAATCCGCGGGGCTCGCGGGCGCAGGACTGGCACATCGATTACGCGATGGACTATTCGACGATCTTCATTCCGATGTCGGAGCTGACGCCGGAGAACGCGCTGCAGTATGCCGTGCTGCCGTCCTTGCCGGCTGCGTTCCCCGATCCCGATTCGATCGATATGCGCGCGCTGGCGGCGGAGAATTCCTGGGTGAGTATCCGGCAGTTGCTGGCTCCCGAGTGGAGCATGCTGCGGATGAATTTCGGCGCCGTGCATCGCGGGATCGCGAACGCGAGCGGCTTCGACCGCTATATGTTCTGGATCTCGGTGAAGAAGGGCGCGCTCCTGCCGCCGGAGCCCACGCTGGCCGCTGTGGAGCGGGCGGTCCTGGCCCGGTAGTGGTGCAGAACGGAAGGCAGTTCGAGCGCACCGCTCAGCACTTTCGCGATTTCCTCTTTTTCGCTGACGAGTTCCCAGAGCGGCTGCTCGACGAGCGGGATGAGCGGGAAGGCGGCTGAGGTGAGCGCGTCCCAGGCGGCCGCGAGGCGCTCGGGATCGTCGGGTTCGACGGAGCCGCGGCAGCCGGGTGCGCCGCAGAGGCAGGGGAAGGATTCTTCGAGGTTGAGGGTACCGTAATCGTCGGTGAGCTCGTCGCCGGGGAGGATGTCGCGGATGGCGATTTCGAAATCGAAGCCGGCGCTGAGGCAGGTGGCGGCGCAGGAGTGGTTGACGAAGCGGGCGTGGTCCCAGCAGAGGACGTGCTCGCCGCGGCCGTTGAGATACGAGTATTTGCAGGCGGCGGCGTGGACGATGCCGGTGAGAGCGGCATAGCGGACGGGCGAGAGCATCTGATCGAGCGGATCGGGCACCCAGGTGATGGTGCCTTTGGGGATGAGTCTGGTGGCGAAGACGCCGTAGCCGATGGCTGCGTTGACGTAGCGAAGTTCAGAGTCGGGATGGATCAAGCCATTTCAGAATACGCCCGCGCTATCGCGGTTCGTTCATCAGCATGGCGTAAACCACGCCCGTGACGACCACGGCGAGCGTGCCGATCACGTTGAACCAGAGGAAGGCGACGTGGGTGAAAACGGAGGTCAGGATGATGATGAGCTGGCCGGAAAGCATCGCCCAGAAGGCGGCGGAGCCTTTTACCTTCGGGAAGAAGAAGGCGAGGACGAAGACGCCGAGGAGGATCGGGTAGAAGTACGAGCCGACCTGGTTGACGGCTTCGACGAGCGAGCCCAGGTTTTTCGCGTACTGGGCGAAGATGACGGCCCAGAGCCCCCACATGGCGGTGAAGACGCGGGAGGCGATGAGGTAGTGGCGGTCGGTTTCATCGGGGCGGAAGAGCCGGCGGTAGAGGTCCATGACGCTCACGGCGGCGAGAGAGTTGAGTTCGCCGGAACTGGAGGATATGGCCGCGTTGAGAATCACCGCGATGACGAGGCCGATGACGCCGATCGGAAAATACTTCGTGACGAAGCTGAGGAAGATGTAATTGGTGTCGTTGAAGCCGGAATGGCCCTGGGACTTTTCGTAGAGTTTGATGCCCGCCTGGCGCGCCGCGTCGATTTCATGCTGGGCGGCGCGGTATGAGGCCACCGAGTCGCTGACGGCTCCGTCGTCTTCGCGCTTGCGGGCGGCGTTGAGGGATTCGGCGGCTTTCTCCCGCGCGGACCACGCGTTTTCGAAGCGGCTTTCCACCTGCGCGAAGCCGGGCTGGTTCCGGATCGCCTTCATGGCGGTCGATTCGAAGAGCATGGGCGGCTGGGCGAAGAGATAGAAGACAAAAACCATGGCGCCGACGAAGAGGATGAAGAACTGCATCGGCACCTTGGCCATGCCGTTGAAGAGCAGGCTGAGTTTGCTCTGCGCCACGGATTTTCCGCTGAGATAGCGCTGGACCTGCGACTGGTCGCAGCCGAAATAGCCGAGCATGAGGAAGGTGCCGCCGAGCAGGCCGCTCCAGAGGTTGTAGCGGTTGTCCCAGTCGAGTCTGGTATCGACGGCGTTGAGTTTGCCGACGGCGCCCGCGAGATAGACGGCGTCGCCGAAGCTGACGCTGTGCGGCATCAGATGGATGACGGTGACCAGCGCGACGAGGAGTCCGGCGAAGATGATGAGCATCTGGCCGACGTCGGTCCACGTGACGGCGGGGATGCCGCCGAGGGTGGTGTAGAGGACGCAGAGGGCGCCGATGAGGAGGGTCGTCATGCGGTCGGGCCAGCCGAGGATGACGGTCATGACGATGGCGGGGGCGTAGAGCGAAAGGCCGACGGCGGCGCCGCGCTGGATCAGGAAGACGATGCTGGCAAGGGCGCGGGTCCTCGCGTCGAAGCGGCGTTCGAGATATTCATACGCGGTGTAGACGCCGGCTTTGTGGAAGATGGGGACGGCCGTGGCGGCGAGGATGACCATGGCGATGGGCAGCCCGAAATAGAACTGGGCGAAACGCATGCCATCGACGTAGGCCTGGCCGGTGGTGGCGATGAAGGTGATGGCGCTCGCCTGGGTGGCCATGATGGAAAGTCCCATGGCGTACCAGGGCATGGTTTTGCCGGCGAGCAGATAGTGAGCGGTGGTTTTGGCGCCGCGCCCGCGCCAGAGCCCGAAGGCGGGGATCGCGACGATGGTCGCGATCATGACGATCCAGTCGACTATCGTCATGAAAAGTAGCGGGTGAAAGCGTAGAAGAGAAGAATGAGGAAGGCGAGCCAGGCGAGAACGACGAGGTAGACGTTACGCCAGCGGCCGAGGATGGGTGGCGGTTCGGTGTCGTAGGTCTCGATGGGCAGCTTCAGTCTCAACACCCCTAGTCTCACACAGAGATTCACAGAGTCCACAGAGAAGATCAGAGTCTGGTTGGCTCTGTGTCCTCCGTGAGCTGCCGGTGAGATTTCTTAATGGGCCTCGCGCCGTGTGACCTCGTCGAGCATCTGGCGATAGCGTTCGCGGAGGGTCTTCCTGAGGGGTGGGGTGAGACTGGCTTCGGCAGCAGTTATGGCCGACCGGAGGCCGGGGTCGGCGTGATCGGCGAAGCTCGGGTCGTAGTCGAAGCCAAAGGCCCAGATCGCGGGCAGGGGCTCCGCGTAGTTATCGGGCAGGCCGAGCGCGGCGAAGGGGAAGCCGGAAAGCCAGTCGGTGTGATAGCCGATGCGCATGTTGCGCGGGTTGACCGAGATCTGGGCGTGGGTGACGCAGTTGGCCGCCGGGATGTTGTAGCGGCGGCGCAGCATCTCGACCAGCATGGCGGCCGAGCGGACCTGGGCGGGGCTGATCTCGGCATTGGCTCCGGATTCGATGGAGATGGCGAGAAAGCTCTCGTTGAGGTTGAGATAGCGCCAGTTTTCATCGGCCCAGGCGGAGAAGCCGGCGTGATTGGCCGCTTCCTCTTCCGGGACGATGCGCCAGGCGCGGCCGAAGCGATCGACCACGAAGTTGTAGGCGCGTTCGCGGCTGACGAACGCAAGCAGCGATTCGCCGAGCCGCTGGAGCTTGCCGTTTTCCGACGGTTCGAACGGCGCCTGCTCGCTTTCGGTGGCGTGGAAGACGATCCCGATGGGCGCGGTGCGGGATTCAGGCTTTGCGGGATCCGGTGCAGGGAAGGCCACCCACGCGCGCGCGTGGGTGTGGGCGAGGAAGCGGTTGTCGATGCGCAGACCGTTGCTCCAGATTTCCGAGGTGCCGCTTTTCTCGACGAGCCAGATGTTCGGGGTGTTGTCGTGTCCGGGAAGGCTGACGGGGAGCGTGGGCGGCGGGGCAGGCTGGATTTCCGCGGCTCTGACCGGCGGGCGGGTGCGGATATAGCGGGCGACGGGGTAGATCGGGATGAGCAGGAGCAGGAGGCTGAAGCCGGCCCAGATACGGCCCGCGAGGCGGGGGCCGTAAAGGAAGGAAGGGCCGGCTTTGCGGAGGAAACGGAGGCGCAGCACGGGGTCCGGGATGCCAGCGGCCAGTACTTCGCCGAGAGCTATACGCCCGCGCTCGAGTGTCATCTGATCCGATGGTGCCGCGGAGGCCTGAAGAATCTCTCATTTAATTTGAGAAGAATTCCGGTCCGGCCGGACTGAATGTGTGCAGCAGCGGGAGGGAGGTCTCTGATGCTGAGAAAACTGTTCAGCTCGCCGTTGGCCGGAAGTGAACCTGGCGACGGCCCGGTTGAGGAAGTGAACACGAATCCGGCGGCAACGGCGGCGGATACGGCCGGCGCCGGAGCAGGCTCGGCAAATGATCTGGCGGCGAATGCCGGATTTGACGAGATCTATCAGAAGGCGACGAACAAGATTCCCAAAACGGCATGGGGAATCCAGAAGCTGCGGGAAATGGCGGAAAGCCCGCATCTCGCGGGGATGAACAGCGAAACGAAGCGTTCGGCGATCCTGATGGCGCTCGAAGCCGCGGGAGCGCGCGTGGAAGACATCCTGCAGGATGCCGTGCTGCGCCAGAAGGCGCTCAACGAATACGAAGAGCGGGAAGAGAACCGGCTGCGGGACTTCGAGGCGGTGAAGACGGAGCACAACCGGGCGATTCAGACGGAGCTTGACCGGATCACGGCGCAGAACATGGCGCGGATTCAGGCCAACATGGACGAGATCGCGCGGCAGCAGGACAATTTCCGCGCGTGGAAGAAACGCAAGACGGCGGAGAGCGAGACGATAGCCGGCGTGGCGGCGCTGCTGGTGCCGCAGGGATCGGCGCAGGCGAATGCAGGCGGAAGTCCGCTGGCGGTGGTGCTCGAGCGCGCTTCGGCCGCCTATCGCTGAGTGAGGTGAAACAGAGAGAGCGCGGACCGGTGACGCGCAGCGTCACTCCCGCTGAAGGCGGCCATTGGGGTTTCGGCTGGATTACTGGTGGCGGCCGCGCTCTTTGCAGTCTGGCGCGGCACGCGCCGCTCGCGCGCCGCGGTGGATCGGGAAGAGATTCTGGTGATCCGGAGCGTATCGGACCGGATCCGGCGGGAACAGGTTCAGCCGTTCGATTGAAGCCATTCGATCAGACAAGGAGCATTGGTGATGAGCAAACCCGATCAGGAATATGTACAGCCGATTGGGCTGGATGTGGGGACGAGCCGCATCGTGGCGGCGCGGAGCGCGGGCGGAGCGGGGCCGCGGGGGTTCAGCTACGAATCGCAGCTCAACGCGTTTCTGACGCTGCCCTATTCGAAGCTGACCGAGAGCCTGCTGGCTGCGGAGAAAGTCTTTCATGCGGTGCGCGGCAACGAGATTGTCGTGGCGGGCGAGGATGCGCAGCGGTTTGCCGAGGTGTTTCACGTGGAAGTGCGGCGGCCGATGGCGAACGGGCTGCTCAATCCGCAGGAGCCGCACAGCTTGCCGGTGGTGCGGAGCATCATCGCGCGGCTGATCGGGACGGCGAACGCGGGCGGGCAGAAGGTGTATTTCAGCGTGCCGGCGCCGGTCGACGGGAACGACGCCGGGATTCCGTACCATCAGGCGTGCATCAGCCGGATTCTGATTGAATTGGGCTACGATCCGACGCCGATTGGCGAGGGGCTGGCGGTCGTGTTCGGGGAGCTGGCGGATTTCAATTATTCGGGTATCGGGATTTCCTGCGGCAGCGGATTGTGCAATGTGTGTCTGGCGGTGCTCTCGGTGCCGGTGCTTGCGTTCAGCGTGCCGAAGGCAGGGGATTTCATCGACAGCCAGTCGGCGCTGGTGACGGGCGACCGGACCATCCGTCTGCGGCTGCGCAAGGAAGAGTCGTTCCATCTGAACGGCCTCGGCGTGGACCGGGATCACGATGCGCTGACGATCCATTACCAGGAAGTGCTGGTGAATCTGGCGCAGCAGCTGTCGAAGCAGATCTCTTCGGCGCAGCGGCTGCCGAGGATGGAACAGGCGATTCCGCTGGTGCTCTCGGGCGGCACGGCGAAACCGCGCGGGTTCCTCGAGCACTTCAACAAAGTTCTGCGGGGGCATGAGCTGCCCGTGAAGCTGTCGGAAGTGCGGGTATCCTCCGACCCGCTCAATTCGACGGCGCGCGGCGCTCTGATGGCGGCCCTGTGTTAAGAGGCGGCTGAAGCTGAAGCCGCGTCCCCCAACTGTCCCCGCAGAATTGTGATGGCCTGGCCGGAGAGAATGACGCGATCTCCGGCCAGCCGTACTTTCACCACGCCGCCGCGGGCGGAAGCCTGGTAGCCGGTCATTTCGGTCCTGCCGAGCCGCGCGCCCCAGAAAGGCGCGAGCGCGGTGTGAGCGGAGCCGGTGACCGGGTCTTCGTCGATGCCCGAACCGGGCGCGAAGAAGCGCGAGACGAAGTCGTATTCCCTGCCTTTCGCGGTCGCGATGACGCCCCGCACGGGAATCTGGCGCAGCAGATGGTGGTTGGGCTGTAGAGTGCGCAGTGTGGCTTCGTCCGCCACTTCGACGAGATAGTCGAACTGGTTCTTGCCGACGTATTTCGGGATGACGCCAAGCGCTTCGGCGAGGTGCGCCGGCGGCGGGGCCTGTTGTTCGAGCCTGGCGGGGAAATCCATTTCGATCCAGTCGCCGTTTTTGATGCAGGTGAGCAGGCCGCTGCGCGTGTGGAAGAGAGCCGGCAGGTCCGGAGCGAGATGGCCGTCCTGCCAGAGGACATGTGCGCTGGCGAGCGTGGCGTGGCCGCAGAGATCCACTTCGATTGCGGGAGTGAGCCAGCGGAGACGGTAGCCATTGTTCTCCGGATGGAGGAAGGCGGTTTCCGAGAGATTCATTTCGCGCGCGAGGTTTTTCATCCATTCTTCGCTGGCGGGTCCGGGCAGGATGCAGATGGCGGCGGGATTGCCGCGAAATGCTTCGGAGGTGAAGGCGTCGACGGTTACGATGCCTGTTGGAGGAAAAGCGGCCGGCATTTCACGATTATGGACTACGTAAACTGAAAGCATGTCTCTCAACACTGCTGGCGGCGCCCTCACGATTGCGGGCCGAACGTTCCGGTCCCGTCTGATGATCGGCACCGGAAAGTACCGGAGCTTTCAGGAAATGGCGCGCTGCCATGAGGCGTCGGGCGCGGAAGTGGTGACGGTGGCGGTGCGGCGGGTGAATCTGACGGACAGGTCAAAGGAGTCGATGCTCGATTACATCGATACGAAGAAGATGTTCATTCTGCCGAATACGGCCGGATGCTACACGGCTGACGATGCGATTCGCACGGCGCGGCTGGGGCGCGAGGTGGGGCTCTCGAACTGGGTGAAACTCGAGGTGATCGGAGACGAGAAGACGCTCTTTCCGGATAACGCCGGGTTGCTCGAGGCGACGCGCGTGCTGGCGAAGGAGGGCTTCGTCGTGCTGCCATATACGAACGACGATGTGGTGAATGCCCGCAAGCTGATCGATGCGGGCGCGGCGGCGGTGATGCCGCTGGCGGCGCCGATCGGGTCGGGCCTCGGGATTCAGAACCCGACGAATCTGCGCATCATGCGCGAGATGATCACCGAAGTGCCGCTGATTGTGGATGCGGGCGTGGGGACGGCTTCGGATGCGGCGATCGCGATGGAGATGGGCGCGGACGGGATCCTGATGAATACCGCGGTAGCCGCGGCGGAGGACGCGGAGAAGATGGCGCGCGCCATGAAGCTGGCGGTGGAAGCCGGGCGCCTCGCGTTTGAAGCCGGGCGGATGGAGAAGAAGCT
>DASPQQ010000026.1:0-8602 GCA_035624885.1 Bryobacteraceae bacterium
TTCACCAGCGTGCGCGTCACCTGGCGCGCTTCCTCCGGATTCAGCTCGAGGCTGCGCAGCGGATCGGCGAAGGCGAAGGTGTCGATCACCATGGCGTGCGCGTTCGAGAAAGCTTCCGCCTTGAGGATGTTGAAGCCGAAACTGGAGATCACCGCGGCGATGGAGGCAAAGAGAAAAGGCCGGTCCTTGACCACGACCGTCAGTTCCCAGACGGCCGATCTGGCGAGGCGCACGGCCACGCCCTTTTCCTCGGCTTCGGCGGCCATGCGCACGTGCGCGGCGATCTCTTCCGCCGAGTGGGTGCGGGTGTAGCGCGGCGGCAGGCCTTCGAGAAAGTGCCGGGTTGCCTCGTCGGCTTCGCCGGCCGGAACCGCGGCGCGCGTGGTCAGCTCGCGCGTCAGCTCGGCGTAGGTCCCGGTGTAGAGCTTCCAGAGAAGCTGGCGGCGCCAGGGGGTCATGGCGGCGGGATGGACGGCGCTGATATCGCCCCAGGTGAGGAGCGTCAGGAGTTTGAGGCGCTCGACGGTGCCGACTTTTCCGGCTACGTCGCGGATGGTGGAGTGTTCGGAGAGATCCCGGCTGTTCATGGCGGCCGACATCTCGAGATGGGCCTCGATGAGGAAGGCGATGACGCCCATGGCGCGGTCGCTGATGCCGGCGGGGCGGAGCGTGGCTTCGGCGATGCGCCGCGAGACGTGCACGTGGCTCTCGTCCTGGTCGCTCTTGCCGACGTCGTGGAAGAGGAGGGCGGTGATGAGGAGGTCGAGATCGTCGGTTTCACTGGCGAGATCGCCGAACTGGTCGCCTTTGAGATCGCGCAGTTTGAGGATGGCCTCGATCGCGACCATGGTGTGTTCATCGACGGTGTAGCGATGGTAGAAATCGCGGATGACGAGCGCGTCCATCTCTTCGAGCGCGGGGAAGAGGGCTTCGAGCACGTGGAGATCGTGCATGGTGCGGAGCGCTCTGGCGCAGTGCGGCAGGCGCAGGATTTCGCGGAACGGCGCCCAGACGCCTTTATGCGTTTCCACCCAGGCGCGGAAGGCCGGGAGATGGCGTTCCACGCGTTCTTCGGCATCGGTGGCAAGCGCGAGGCCATGGCGGGCGATGAAGGCGAACAGGCGCAGCAGAATAGCGGGATCGCTTTCGATGGCGGTGGTGGAACGGAAGAGGACGGCGCCGTGCAGGACCGTGAAATCGGAATTGGAGAAGCGGCCGGTGCGGTCGCGGAAGGAAGAGAAGAGCGAACTGCGTCTGGCTTCGAAGCGTTCGAGGCGGCGGTTGGCCAGCTTGGCGATGTGGCGGACAGCGCGGTAATACTGGCGCATCAGGTCTTCCGGCCTGATGCCTCCCGAGAGCGCGGCGATTTCGTCCTGGCGTTCGAAGCTGAGCTTGTTGTCGTCGCGGCCGGCGAGGTAGTGGAGGAAGCAGCGGATTTCGAAAAGCACCGGGACGCCCGCGATGGTTTCCTGATCGCCGGCGCCGAGCTTCGAAAGCCAGCGGAGAACCTGGAGGTCGCGCAGGCCGCCGGGAGCGTCCTTCACGTTGGGTTCGAGGTGATAGATGGTGTTCTGGAAGCGGGCGTGGCGTTCGTTGGTGAGCGCCACGATGTTCCTCCCGAGTTCGGGGCGCGGGTCGCGGATTTCGCGGAAGAGCGCCTGATCGCCGGCGAGGAAGCGGCGGTCGAGCAGGCTGACGGCGAGTTCCGCGTTGCCGGAATCAATCTGGTTGCACTCGGCCGGAGTGTGAACGGACTGGCTGATGCGCAGCCCGCGGTCCCAGAGGTCGCGCAGAAAGGCGGCGAGGGGCTCTTTGATGTCCGCTTCGGCCGGTTCGTCCGGAGTGAGGATCAGCAGGTCGATATCGGAATGGGGGAAAAGTTCGGCGCGCCCGTAGCCGCCCACGGCCGCGAGGGCCACGCCTGCGGGCATTCCGCGCCAGTGGCTGAGAACCAGTCCGTCGACGAGCGCGGTGCGGGCGGCAATGGCTGCGGCGGCGTCGCGCGTGGCAAAGAACTGCTCCCGAATCGTCTGTTCCGTCACCAAGTAATTACTTTAGCGGGCGACTGCCCTTGCGGGCGTCAGGCTTTCCTTCGCCCTGCTCAGCGGCCGCCGGACTGGGATTCCGCCTTGCGCGCGCCGCCGAGGATGTCGATGACCGTGTAGAGGTTGCCTTCGTGGCATGCGTCTTCGAAGATGGGTCCGGGTGTCGCGAGAAACGGATACTGGAGGGTCCAGGGGCGTGAAAATGTTTCCGGATCGTCGATGGTGGCGGTGTAGAGAAAAGTTTTCTCACCTGTCCGCGTGAAGCGCTCGATGACATGCAGGTTCGCGGACGAGCCGTGAAACGGGGTCTTTCCGCTGAAATTCGTGGTGTCGACGACGAGAGTGTCGCCTTCCCAGTGCCCGACGGAATCGCCGAACCACTGACGGACCGAGGGCGGCAAGTGATTTTGCCCGTGCGTCCCTCCGATGCGGATGATACGGACGTCATGCACCATTTCGGCGAGAATCATGACGTAATCGGGGGTTTGCACAATCTGGTAGTTGTTGTTGTAATAGCCGGGCATCATGGGCGGACCGGCGCCGGTCCCGAAGCCAACGAGGCAGCGTTCGGGCAGAGGGCGGTCCTCGATGCTGTCGAAGCGATTGAAAGGCTGCATGCGCAGAGCGGCCTGCTGACGGGCTTCCGCACGGAACGGCGGGACGCGGCCGTCCGGAGGGTCAATGATCAGGGAAGTCCGTTTGGCTCCGTGGACCCGGGCGAGGTGCCAGCCGCACTCGGGAGGAGGATCCGCGGCGGCGGCACAGGCGAGATCCTGTTCCACGTCGCGCCCGCGGCGGTCCGCGTCAATGTTGGCGATGGCCTGTTTTTCGAAAGCGAGGGCCTCTTCGTCCGTGAGAGTTGCTTTCCCGGCGAACTGGGGCGGGCGTTCGAGCGGCGTCATCGTCGCATTCGTCCAGATTCCCTGAAGGTCCGGGTGTCCGTCCGGGGTCCGTGGGATGGCCTTCGAAGGGGCTGGCGTCTGCGCAGCCGATGTGACCGCCAGGGCGATCGAAAGGATGGCCGTGCAGAAGAAAACGCTGGTGATGCCGCCGCGCTTTCGGGTCGATTTCCTGCAGGCCGGGATTTGCAACATGGCTCGGGTTTCTACTCAGGGGCATTATAGGAAATCAGGTCAGGAACCAGTGCCGAACGAAGCGCGGCCTTCGAGTATGGCGTCCGCGACACACGCTTGTTGCCGCGTGAGCTGTTTGCTATCGTGACTGGATTGCCGGTGTTTCCCGGGCAGCGTTTGACTTCGGGTGGCAGACATGGAGCGGGCGGACCCTCCCCAGCACTTCATAAACATCAACTGCGACTGAAAGGACATACTTATGCTGTCAAGACGCGAGCTGATCGCTTTAGGCGCTGCCGCTGCGGGCGCGCGCATTCTGGACGCTCAGAATAATGCGGCCGATCTGGTGCTCTTTAACGGCACGATTATCACGGTCGATGACGCGTTCTCGATCCGGCAGGCCATAGCCGTCAAGGACGGGAAGGTGCTGGCGGTGGGCAGCAATGAGCTGCGCAACCGGTACAGCGGCGCGCGCATGATCGACCTGCGCGGGCGCACGGTGATTCCGGGGTTCCACGACACCCATATCCATCTCGCCGGGCATTCGCGGCGCTATATCGACCTGAATGACACGACTTCGCTCGCGCAACTGAAGCAGCAGGTTTCCGACAAGGCCAAAGAGCTGGGTCCGGGAGAGTGGATTACCGGGGCGGGGTGGGATGAGTATCACTTTACGGAGCAGAGAAAGCCTCTGCGGGCGGACCTCGACGCGGCGGCGCCGAATAATCCGGTCGCGCTGACGCGCGCGGGCGGGCACAGCTCGGTGGGCAACAGCAAGGCGCTCGAACTGGCTGACATCAACAAGGCCACGCCCGATCCGGAGCGCGGCATTATCGAGCACGGCGCGGACGGGCAGCCGAACGGCGTAATCCGCGAGCGCAACGACCTCTACATGCGGCTCGTGCCGAAGGACAAGCCGGTGGACGTGCGGGACAGCCTGTTTGAAGACGTGCGGCGGCAGCTCAAGCTGGGAATCACGAGCGTGATCGAGGCCGGGTCGTCGGTCGATCCCAACGTGGTCGGGGCCTATGCGGAGTGGGAGTGGCTGTATGAGAAGCACGGCACGGAACTGCCGCGCGCGTCGGTTCAGGTGGGGTATCCGTCTGCGGCGGGAGACGCGAAGACCGGCGCGGCGAAGCTGAGGGAGTTCGGCAAGAAGACCGGAGACGGCAACGAACGGCTGCGCGTGGGCTCGATCGGCGAGATGGCGGCCGATGGCGGATTCACGGGGCCGACGGCATATTCGCTTTACGACTACAAAGGCACGCCGGGGTTCCGCGGCCGCGCGTTTTTCACGCCGGAGCAGATCGAGGCGAATATCGAAGAAGGCCACAAACTGGGCTGGCAGTTCGGGATTCATGCGATCGGCGACGCGGCGATCGTGATGACGGTGGATGCGCTCGATCACGTGCTGCAGAAATATCCGCGCAACGATCACCGGCATTATCTGTGCCACTTCACGGTGCTGCCGCCGGAGAGAACCATGCAGATCATGGCGAAGGACAAGATCCTGATCGCGCAGCAGCCGAATTTCACCTACAACCTCGAAGGCCGCTACATCGAGAGCCTCGAAGGCAAACGTCTGCAGACGAATAACGCTCTGATGACGCCGATCAAACACGGCATCTTCATGGCGTTCGGCAGCGACAATCTGCCGATCGGGCCGATGGTGGGTCTCTATGCCGCGGTGACGCGCAAGGGCGAGAGCGGAAAAGTGTACGGGCCGGAAGAAGCGGTCAGCATGAAAGACGCGCTGCGCATGTACACGCGCGCCGGCGCGTTCATCACGCGCGAGGAGAAGATCAAGGGCTCGCTCGAGCCGGGCAGACTGGCCGATATGGTGGTGCTGCCCGAGAATCCGCTGACCGTCGCTCCCGAGAAGCTGCTGACGATGAACGTCGACATGACGATCGTGGGCGGTAAGATTCTCTACGAGAGAACTGCTTAGTTCCTCAAGGGGAGTCATGATCCGGTCAATGAACCCGTACAACGGGGCGCTTCTGCGCGCGTTCGAACCTCATTCCGAGACAGAGATCGAGCGCCGGCTCGATCTCGCGTGGCGCGGGTTTCAGTGCTACAGGAAGAGCGCGCTCGAGGAACGTGCGCGCAAACTGGCGCGGGCGGCGGAGATTCTCGATGCAGAGAAAGGCCGGCTGGCCGCGCTCATCACGCAGGAGATGGGGAAGACCATCGGATCGGCGGAGGCCGAGGTCGCCAAGTGCGCCCTCGTGTGCCGCTACTATGCGCTGACGGGAGAAAAGGCGCTGGCGGCGAGACGGCTCGAGGTGACGGAGGCGGAAAGCTTCGTGCGTTTCGATCCGCTGGGCCCGGTGCTGGCGGTGATGCCGTGGAATTTTCCCTTCTGGCAGGTGTTTCGTTTTGCCGCTCCGGCGCTGATGGTGGGCAATACCGGGCTGCTGAAACATGCTTCGAACGTGCCGCAGTGCGCGCTCGCCATCGAGGACGTTCTGCTGCGCGCGGGATTTCCGGAAGGCGTGTTTCAGACGCTGCTCGTCGAATCGCAGGCGGTCGCGGCCGTTCTGAATGACGATCGTGTGGTGGCCGCGACGCTGACGGGAAGCGAGCCGGCCGGAAGCTCGGTGGCGAGCATCGCCGGGAGCAGGATCAAGAAGACGGTGCTCGAACTGGGCGGCAGCGACCCGTTCATCGTGATGCCATCGGCCGATCTTGCGAAGGCGGTCTCGACGGCGGTGAAGGCGAGGGTGATCTGCAGCGGGCAATCGTGCATCGCGGCCAAGCGGTTCATCGTCGCGGATTCGATCTACGAGGAGTTCGAGCGGGCGTTCGTCGAGCAGATGCGGGCGCTGCGCGTGGGAGATCCTTTCGACCGGGCCACGGACCTGGGGCCGCTGGCAACGGAGAAAGTGCTCACGGATCTGGAGAATCAGGTGGAGCGGGCAAAGGCGGCCGGGGCGCGGGTGCTGACGGGCGGGCGGCGCGCCGAAGGGCAGGGCTGGGCGTATCTGCCGACGGTGCTGGCGGATTTGCCGCGGAATTCAGCCGTGGCGAAGGAAGAGTTCTTCGGTCCGGTGGCGATGCTGTTCCGGGTGAGCAGTTGCGAAGAAGCGATGGAACTGGCGAACGACACGCCGTTCGGGCTGGGTTCGAGCGTGTGGACCAGCGATGAGACGGAGATCGGGAAGTTCACGGAAGGGATCGAGGCCGGCCAGGTTTTTGTCAACGCGATGGTGGCGTCCGACCCGCGCGTGCCTTTCGGCGGGGTGAAGCGCTCGGGCTACGGGCGCGAGCTGGGGCGGGACGCTCTCTACGAGTTCGCGAATATCAAGACCGTGTGGCGCGCTGTCTGAGCGCGGAAAAGGGAATCGGTGTTATGACGACCAGAACTGAGTCATCCATCCAGCTTGTGAGCGAAGTGCCGGGGCCGCGCTCGCAGGAACTGCAGAAGCGGCGGCAGGCGAACGTGCCGAGAGGCGTGGGGTCGGTGCTGCCGGTGTTTGTGCGCAGCGCGAGCGGCGCCACGATCGAAGACATCGACGGCAACCGGCTGCTGGATTTCGCGGGAGGGATCGGGTGCCAGAACGCGGGGCACAGCGCGCCGGGAGTCGTGGGCGCGATCGAGGTGCAGGCGAGCCGCTTCACGCATACGTGCTTCATGGTGACTCCGTATGAGGGTTACGTGCGGGTGGCCGAGGAGCTGAACCGGCGGACACCGGGGAATTTCGCGAAGCGGACGCTGCTCGTGAATACCGGTGCCGAAGCGGTGGAGAACGCGGTGAAGCTGGCGCGGCACTATACGGGCCGGCAGGCGATCATCGCGTTTGAAGACGCGTTCCATGGCCGGACGCAACTGGCGCTGACGCTGACGGGTAAGTCCGCGCCTTATAAAACCGGGTTCGGGCCGTTTGCGCCGGAGGTTTACCGCGCGCCTTACGCTTACTGCTACCGGTGCCCGTACAAGCTCACGTATCCGGGTTGCGGCGTCGAGTGCGCGCACGGGGTCGAGCTGGTGTTCAAGCGTGAAATCGACGCGCGCTCGGTGGCGGCGGTGATTTTCGAACCGGTGCTGGGCGAGGGAGGGTTTGTCGTGCCTCCGAAGGAATGGTTCGCGGCGATTACGCGCATCTGCAGGGAGAACGGCATCCTGATCATTGCCGACGAAATTCAGACGGGTTTCTGCCGCACGGGGCCTTTGTATGCGTGCGAAGAGTTCGGCCTCGAGCCGGATCTGATTCTGAGCGCGAAATCGATTGCGGGCGGATTGCCGCTGGCGGCGGTGACCGGCAGAGCGGAAATCATGGATTCGCCGGACGCGGGTGGTCTCGGAGGGACGTTCGGCGGGAACCCGGTTTCGTGCGCGGCGGCGCTGGAGATTTTCGCGGCAGTGGACAGCCAGGACCTGCCGGCGCGGTCGAGACACATCGGCGCGATTTTCGAGGCCGTGACGCGCGACTGGCGGGAGCGATTTCCGCTGATCGGCGACATACGGGGCGTGGGGGCGATGCGGGCGATCGAACTGGTGAGCGACCGGGAGAAGAAGACGCCTGCGGCAGCGGAAACGCGCGACGTTCTGGCGGCTTGCCATCGGCGGGGATTGCTGATCCTTTCGGCGGGAACGTTCGGGAATGTCATCCGGCTGCTGATGCCTCTGGTGGCATCCGATGCGCAGGTTGAGGAGGGGTTGTCGATCCTCGCCGAGGCGCTGGACGAGCGCTGCAGCCGGGCCTGATGGGCGCGAATCATTCACACCTTTTTCACAGGCGGCCGTGCATAGTGGCGTTACGTGGTCGAAATCGCGGCGCAGCTGGACAGAATTCTGATCGTTGACGGAGATGCCCGCAGAAGGCGGGATCTGCATGCATGTCTCTTTGCGGCGGACTTCGATCCGGCCGGTACGGAACGGGTGGATGAAGCGATTGCGCTGTGCCGCGCGGGCGAGTTCGATCTTGTTCTGGTTCGTCCCGGCGCGGGCAGGCTGGGCGCGGCGGCCGGTCAGTGGCTTCGGTCCGGTATTCCTCATCCGCCGGTTCTGATGCTGGCGGAGGGCGAAGAGCCGGAGCGGATCGCCGAGGTGATGGAGGCGGGTGTCGACCAGTGTCTGGCGGGAAATATCCGTGAGGCGGAGCTGGTGGCTCACATGCGCGCTGTGCTGCGCCGGACGCGGATTTCACGCGATTCGAGCGACAGCGCCATCACGATCGGCGAGATCCGGCTCGACCCGGAGCGGCGGGTGGTTGCGAGGAGCGGGGTTCCCGTACACCTGACGCTCGGCGAATTCGATCTGCTGCACTGTCTGATGGCTCAGCCGGGGATTCCGGTGGCTCACGAGTCTCTGCTCAAAGCCATGCGGGGCGAGGAATCCGCCAGAGGCGTGGCCTGTCTGCGGGTTGCCATTTCGCGGCTGCGGCGAAAACTGAACGATCACGTTTCTCCCAGATATCTGCTGACGCACAGTTGCGTCGGCTATCTGTTCGCGGAAGCGCCGGAGTCCGGCGAGCAGAGTCA
>DASPQQ010000027.1:0-7894 GCA_035624885.1 Bryobacteraceae bacterium
CCATCTGGCGCACCAGTTCGGTCGCCCGTTCCAGGTCGTCGGCGGCTCCGGTCGAGACCACCCCGTGATACTGGATCTCTTCCGAGGCGCGCCCGCCGAGCAGCACGGCGATCTGATCCTCGAGCTGCTCCTGGGTCATCAGATAGCGTTCCTGGGTTGGCAACTGCAGCGTGTATCCGAGCGCCCCGATGGAGCGCGGAATGATCGAGACGCGGTGCAGCGGATCGGCGTTTTTGACCGAAAGCGCCACCAGCGCATGCCCCGCTTCATGGAACGCAACCCGCTCCTTTTCCTCGGGACTCATGACGCGGCTCTTCTTCTCGACGCCGAGCATCACGCGATCGACAGCCTCTTCGAAGTCGCGCATTTCCACACGGTCCCCGCCGCGGCGCACCGCCAGCAGCGCCGCTTCGTTCACGATGTTGGCCAGATCGGCGCCCACCATGCCGGGTGTCCGCGAAGCAATCGCATCGAGACTCACGTTGTCCGACATGAGGATCTTCCGGGCGTGCACTTTCAGGATCTCGATGCGGTCCTTCAGGTCGGGACGGTCGACCAGCACCTGGCGGTCGAATCGCCCGGCACGAAGCAACGCGGCATCCAGCACTTCCGGCGTATTGGTGGCAGCCATCAGGATCACGCCTTGTGAAGTGTCGAAGCCGTCCATCTCGGCAAGCAGCTGATTCAGCGTCTGCTCGCGCTCGTCGTTGCTGAAACCGACCGCGCGCCCCGAGGTTCGCGACTTCCCGATGGCATCCAGCTCATCGATGAACACAATGCACGGCGCCTTCTGCCGCGCCTGATCGAAAAGATCGCGCACGCGGGCGGCACCGACGCCGACGAACATCTCGACAAACTCCGAACCGGAGATGGAAAAGAACGATACGCCAGCCTCCCCGGCCACGGCTTTCGCGAGCAGCGTCTTGCCGGTTCCCGGCGGCCCCACCAGCAGCACGCCCTTGGGAATCCGCCCGCCCAGCTTCTGGTACTTCGCCGGCTGCCGCAGGAAGTCGATGACTTCTTCGAGTTCGAGTTTCGCTTCATCCACGCCAGCCACGTCTTTGAACGTCACGCTGGTGGTTTCCGACTGGTCGTGAATTTTCGCCTTGTTCCGTCCGAAGCTGAGCGCATTGCCTCCCATCTGGGTCAAACGGCGCATGCCTGCCCCATAGATGAGCGCCAGCAGCAGAAGAGGCAGAGTCCAGGAGAGAACCTCCACCCATCCGGTGTGCGACTCAAATC
Source organism: Bryobacteraceae bacterium (assembly GCA_035624885.1). GTDB lineage: Bacteria > Acidobacteriota > Terriglobia > Bryobacterales > Bryobacteraceae > BOG-234. The sequence goes on from DASPQQ010000027.1 coordinate 1,243, forward strand.
GTCCCACGAGTTTCACATGGCTGTCTTCGAACTGCTTGAGCAGCTCGTGGTCATCGACCCCCGGCAGCCGGACCGTGGCAATCATGCCCGGCTGGCCGCTTTTATCGAGCTGCTTCAGCTTTCCGGTCAGCGTCCGGTCCGTGACCTCCACTTCCGCAACGTGACCGGCCTGCACCTCATTCATGAACTCGCTGAAGGAAAGAACCGTGGGCGATGGGGCCGAAACGAAAGCCAGACGAGTCAGCCAGATCAGCATCACCACGGCAAGCAGGTTCGCTATCGTGAACCACAACTGCCCGGCCACTTTCTTTTTCATTTCCGTGCCTCCCGAGTCGAAAAACGGCGCCGGTAATCCGGCGCCGCGTCTTCACAGCAACGTTGATGCGGTGGGAACTTAAGCCGCAACCGCCGTCTTACCCTTTCCCGTCTCGATGGGGATTTGCCGGGCTTTCTCCGGCTCCTCCACTTTCTTCGCTTCAGGGACCGGGATTGCGACCTTCAGGACGCCATCGGTGAGTTCGGCTCTGGCAAGGTCGATCTTCGCGCCTTCCGGCAAAGGAACAGCGCGATAGAACCTGCCATAGCTTCTTTCGTAGCGATGGTATCCCTCATGGTCTTCCCTGTGTTCCCGTTTGCGTTCACCTTCGATGACAAGTCCCGTGTCGGTGACCGCAACTTTCACTTCTTCTTTCTTCAGGCCCGGAAGTTCCGCGGTGACGACCAGATCCCCGTTGCACCGGCGGATATCCATCGCCGGTGTCCAGGTTTCCGCCGCCGGGCCGGTACGGAACATCCTGTCCATTTCATCGGTGAACTCGCGCATCAGTGTGAACGGGTTCATGCCAAAGAACCGGCCGACAGGAAACATTGGAGCGAAGAAATCGAACTTCGCTGGCGCAGGTGTCTCCGTCCTCGCTGGCGTCTTCGGCGTCTCAACTTTTACTTCGGCCATGACATGCCTCCTTTCTCCAATAACGGAATAACCAATGAGTCATTCCCCTCAACGGCCACGCCGGTTGGCGCACCTCACTTCCACCACTGAATGCCGAGAGCAATCGCTCCAATCAGAAACACGGCAATCAAAAGCAGAAGTGTCTTTGACCATTGAGGCATGACACATTCGTGGCTGCAATTGAGTGACCAAAAACAGGAATTTTCCTGGGAGCTGCGTGGCACTTCAACTGCTACTGGCCATTGCGTGAGTCTGGGCTCAACCTAATGCGACGCGACGACATCGAGCTGTATCTCTGCTCGCTGCTGCAGGAGCCGGTGAGGGTGAACAAGCTGGCACACCTCGGTGGGAAGCCGGGCGATCTCGAAACCAAAGCTTACGGGTATGGAACTCCGATGCGTGTGGACTATGAAACCGCCGACGGAGAGCCGCGCCACGCCGTGATCCATACCATCACCCCCGGAGACTTCGGCCACGAACACATGGCGGACCGGGCTCAGATTCTCCTCTGGCAGCACCGGGCCTTCAATTCCCTGCCGCGCCACGTGCGCGCGCTCGATGTGGCCGGCTTCGGGCCCGATGGCGAGATCACTTCGGTCGGCAACGTCAATGAGTTCTGCCTCGTCACCGAATATCTCGAAGGCGATACCTATGCCCGGGATCTGGAAAGAATCGCCGCCACGGGCGAAGTCCGCCCCTGCGATCTGGCCCGGGCGGATGCGCTCGCCGATTATCTCGTCGACATCCATCGCAAACCCAAAGACCAGCCCGGCCTGTATACACGGCGCATCCGCGAACTCGTCGGCCACGGCGAATGCCTCATGGGTCTGATCGACTCGTTCCCGGACGATGGCGTCGTTCCTCAGGAAGTGCTGCGCGGGATCGAACACCGCGCCGTCGAATGGCGCTGGCGCCTGAAAAACCGGGTGCATCGCCTGCGCCAGGTCCACGGTGATTTTCATCCCTGGAACATCCTTTTCCAGAAGGGCGCGGAATTCCATCTGCTCGACCGATCGCGCGGCGAGTATGGAGATCCCGCCGACGATGTCGCCTGCCTGACCGCCAACTACCTCTTCTTCTCGCTGCGCAGCGCCGGCCGGCTCGAAGGCAGTTTCAACGAACTCTTCCATCGCTTCTGGGACCGCTATCTGAACCGGTCCGGCGACCTCGAAATTCTGGAAGCAGCGCCTCCGTTCTTCACCTTCCGCAGTCTCGTGATGGCCAGCCCGGTCTGGTATCCCAATCTCGACGAGAGCGTGCGCCGCAAACTGATTTCCTTCGCGACCGCCGTTCTGGACGCGCCCTCATTCAATCCGGACGAGGTGAATCATTACTGTGCGGCCTGAAGCCTTCGCGGTCTGGATCACCGGCCTGCCGGCTTCCGGCAAATCGACCATCGCGAGAAGCCTCCGTGACCGCCTCGCCAGCCTCGGGATCGACGCCGCAATCCTCGAGTCCGACGAGTTGCGCAAAACGCTCGCGCCGCAGCTCGGATACGCCGACAGCGACCGCGGCGGCTTCTACGCCCAGATGGCTTTCATCGGCCGGATGATGACGAAGCACGGGATACCGGTGATCTTCGACGCGACCGCCAACCGCCGCGCCTGGCGCGATGAGGCTCGCCGCACCATCGGCAACTTCATCGAGGTCTACGTGGATGCGCCGCTCGAACTCTGCATGTCGAGAGATCCGAAGGGCATCTACCGGCGGGCGCTGAACGGGGATGCGTCGCACGTGCCGGGACTGCAGTCAGCCTACGAACCGCCCGAACAGCCCGAAGTCGTCGTCGACTGGGCGGAACCGGCCAGCGCCGCGGCGAACCGCATCGTCAGCGCGCTGATCGAAAGGGACTACCTCACGCCGCTGCCGGCGACGAGCGCCGCGACTCCTGAAGAAGATTCTCGACCTCGGCATCAGTGACCTGGTCGAACTCGTCGTACCACTGGCCGACCGCATAAAAGTATTCCGGCGTCGCCAGACACACCAGCTCGTCGGTCTCCTCGCGCATCCGCCTGCAGGCCTGTTCGGATCCCACCGGCACGGCGGCAATCACCTTTGCCGCTCCGGCGGCGCGCGCGTGGCGAATCGCGGCGATCATGGTGGTCCCGGTGGCGAGCCCGTCATCGACAAGAATCGCGGTCTTCCCTGTGAGATCGAGCGGCGGCTGGCCGGCGCGGTACAGGTCCTCGCGCCGGTTCATCTCCGCCCGCTCGCGCGCCACGATCGATTCCACCTCCGATTGCGAAACCGCAAGCTGGCGGATCAGCGGCTCATCGAGCACGCGCGCGCTGCCGGCAATGGCGCCCATCGCCAGTTCCGGCTGCCACGGCACGCCGATCTTGCGGACAACGATTACGTCCAGCGGCAGGTGCAGCCGCTGGGCGACGGCAACGCCCAGGGGGACCCCGCCGCGAGGCAGCGCCAGCACAATCGCCGGCGGAGCAATCTTCCGGGATGCAAGCTCTTCCGCGAGAAGCCGCCCAGCTTCCACGCGATTGATAAAAGGAAGACGCACCTTGACGGCGCTCATAACCCCTCCTTACCGACTGACAGGCTGACTGACCGGCTGGCTGACAGCGACTCGCGCCAGCGCGCGCGCCGCCTCCAGATAATCCTCTTCCTGAAAATAAATCACGTAGCCGTAGTGACCGAGGCCGTCCGTCACGCCGGTCGACGCAAAAACCCGCACACCTTCTTCGCTGAGACACTTGTGAATGTCCGCCAGCGCGCCCAGGCGATCGTCGCCCTGAATGAGCACTGCGTGCTGCGGACCTGTGAGATCCCAACCGAGCCGCGTCGCGGCGCGAATCAGCCCTTCGCTCCGGTCGGGAAACAGCGTGAGTTCGACGTGGTGTGAATCGTATGGAACAGCGCTGAAGGCAAGCAGATTCACTTCTTCACTCGCCAGTTCAGCCAGAAGCTCGTAGGCTTTTGCCGGATCGTTCCTGACCCGTGCGTAAAAATATTCCGCCGTGCGGACGGTCAGCGCCATGTCAGTCCTCTGTGTCGATTGTACGGTTGCACGCGGGAGACCGTTTCCAGGGCGGCTTGCCGGTGCGCACGCAGCGACTTTGTATTGCGGAGTATCCATCGGAGCGCGGCGCGGACGAACGCTTCCCGGATTCGGGGTATTGCGTCCCCCCAGTGCGCAAAATCACGCAGTCTCCGGCCAACAGTAGACTGAATCCATGGATATCGATCCGGCCTTCCTGATTCACGATGAGTCCACGCTTTCCGAACTCTACGGCCCCGCTCTCGAACGCTCTGTGCGCAAGCAGACGGATCATCTCGACGATCTCTGCCGCGCCTTCATCGCCGCTTCTCCGCTGATTGTCATCGGCACGCAAAACGGCTCGCTCGCCGACACCTCGCCGCGCGGCGATGCACCCGGCTTCGTCAGAGTGGCCGATGATCACACCCTCATCATTCCGGACCGCCGCGGCAACAACCGCCTCGACACGCTGCGCAACATCGTGCACAATCCTTCGGTCGGGATCATCTTCTTCGTCCCCGGACGCAACGAAACGTTCCGCGTCAACGGCGAAGCCGTAGTGAGCCGCGACCCCGCGCTGCTCGCGCAGTTCGCCGTGCAGGATAAACTGCCGCGCACGGTCCTGATTGTGAAAGTGCGGGAAGCCTACATCCACTGCAGCCGCGCGCTGGTGAGAGCCGATCTGTGGAATCCGGCGAAATACGCCGCGCCGGGCACCGTCCCGACCTTCGGCGCCATGCTGGAGGCGCACACCTGCGGGATGGTCAAAGCCGACGCCGTGGATGCGGAAGCCGTGACGCGCGTGCCGGCTACGCTCTATTGAACATGTCGAACGGCGTAAAGTCGCCGTTCAGCAGCGTGCGCGTGTCCTTGTAGCCGAGCCAGCCCGAGATCATCGTGGCGTAGACGCGGCGGAAGTCGGTCGTATAGATCAGGTTGTCGCCGGCATCGAGTTTCGTCAGGCTCGGAATCTGCCCATAGTGGCCGCCTTTCACCTGCTTGCCCGCCACAAACATCAGGTTCGCGGTTCCGTGATCGGTCCCGAGATTCACGTTCTCGGGCACGCGCCGCCCGAACTCCGAGAAGATCATGACCACCACGTCATCCGCGCGCCCGATGCGCTCGAGATCCTTCAGGAACGCCGAGACTGCATCGGAAGCATACGTCAGCAGCCGCTTGTGCAGATCGCCCTGGAACACATGCGTATCGAACGCATTGTTGCGGTACGCCGTGTAATAGAGGCGCGCGGGCATGCCGGCATCGATCAGCGCCACTACCTTCGGCAGGTCCAGCCCGACAATCCCGTAATCGACCGGCGAACGATACTTCGCCCACGCCTGCCGCACCAGCGCCGAAGCGTTCTTCGCGCTGCGCGCCGTATCGAGCAGGAAGCGCCGCGAGGGATTCTCCACACCTTCGGCATCGGCGACCGAATCGAGCACTTCCTTCTCGTCGAAAAATTTCTCCTGGGTGAACTTCGCCGGATCGTCGAACACCACCGGCACGTGCAGCCGGCTGCGCACGGCGAGCGACTGCCGCGCATCGATGTTCACGATGTAATTCGGCGGCGCGCTCGGCGCCATCGCGTCTGCCAGCCGGCCCACCCAGCCGTACGGTTCACCGCTGTTGGGCGCGGCCGTGTGCCAGTACGCCATCGAAGTGAAGTGCGAAAACGACGGGTTCTCGTAACCGCAGCCATGGACAATGGCAAGCTTTCCTTCTTTGTAGAGCCGCTCAAATCCCACCATGCCGCCGCTGAAACCAAAATGGTCGTCAATCGGCCGCAGCCCTTTCTTCGGGATGCCCAGATTCGGCCGCAGCTTGTAGTACGCATCGTCGCCGTAAGGGACCAGCGTGTTGAGCCCGTCGTTGCCGCCCGAAAGTTCGAGAACAACCAGAATCTTTCCATCACCTCTCGCCTGCGACGCCAGCGCCGCCGCGGCCTGGCCGAACGCGGGAATCGGCAACCCCGCGCCCGCCGTCACGCACACGCCGTACATGCCCGCACGCAGCAAATCCCGCCGGCTCGATGCAGAAAACGAAAAGCGTCTCTTCATGGCTGTCTTCCTCACTCAACCGAGCTGAAACTCGGGCTGGCTCATGATCAGATGGAGAACCATGCGCAGCGGGTCCTCCAGATAGGTCTGGGCTTCCGAAATATTCGAAGTCCCCAGCTCCTTGTCGAGAAATGCGATCAGCTTCTGGCGCGTCGCCGCGTTCGGCGGCACGCGCATAAAGCGATGGATCAGGAAATCGATCACCTGTGTTGTGTTCTTCGGGTCCTGCGCCAGCACCATGCGCGCCAGACTCACCTGGGCTGTATCCCGCGGAATCGCCTTCACCCGTTCGATCGCCATCTGCGACCCGCGATAGCTTCCGTAGCGCGTATTGAACTCCTCGTCGCGGTCGGCATTCATGTTCGACTCGGCCCGATCCTCCTTCGTCTCATCCGCGGTCGCGCTCGAGATATCCATCCCGGCTCGCAAGCGGTCGGAAACGCGCCGGATTTCTCCACCACCGGTGTACCGGTCCGGCGGCAGAAAGCTGATGTTCGGGAAGAGCACGTCGCGCGCGAAATTGGCCCGTTCGAGCAGCAGGCCGGGAGTGATCCAGCTCTGGCCGTACGCCCAGCCCGCGACCGTCGGCGGCGCAAAGAGCTGCTGCCCGAGCGCGCCCGTCGCGGAATTGAAGTCCGGCACGCCGGGAAT
>DASPQQ010000028.1:0-6398 GCA_035624885.1 Bryobacteraceae bacterium
GGCGCCGATGAGGACGAGCAAGGTCTCCCCTTCGTCGGACGCGCCGGCCAGCTTCTCACGCAGATGATCGAAGGCACGGCGCACAAGGAAGGCATCCCGCTGGTGCGTCCCGACGTTTACATCTGCAACGTGGTCAAGTGCCGTCCCCCCGAAAACCGCACGCCCGAACCCGACGAAATGGAAATCTGCGGCCAGTTCCTTTTCCGCCAGCTTTCCGTGATCCGCCCCAAAGCCATCTGCGCGCTGGGCTCGACGGCCGCCAAAGCACTGCTCGGGGGCAAGGACGGCGTCACCAGACTGCGCGGCAAATGGCTCAAGTGGAACGACGTTCCGCTCATCGTCACCTACCACCCCTCGTATCTGCTGCGTCCTTACAACCAGAACGCCAAGCGCGAAGCGTGGGAAGATCTGAAGAAAGTCCTGCACTTCGTTTACGACTGACGCCCGATCGGCATGTGGACGATCCCGACCTTCTTCACCCTCCTCAGGCTCTTCATGACCCCGTTCATTCTGGTCGAACTCGCGCGCGGTCATTACATCGCCGGCGGCTGGATGTTCGGCGGCGCCGCGTTCACGGACATCATCGACGGCGGACTCGCCCGCCGCTTCGGCGCCGAATCGAAATTCGGCCAGTATCTCGACCCGATCGCCGACAAGCTGCTGCTCACGAGCGTCTACATCGGACTTGCCCTGGGTGGCGCGATTCCGAAATGGGTCATGGCCGTGGTGCTGGGCCGCGACGTGTGGATTCTGGCGCTGGCGGGAATTGCCTTTCTCTTCACCAGTTTTCGCAATCTGAAGCCGAGCCTGTGGGGCAAACTCAGCACGTTTGCGCAGATCATGGCGGCGGTCGCCGTGATGGGAGCAAGGGCCTACAATTACAATGGATTTTCGGTGATTGGGGAATGGCTGATTGGCGCCGTCGTCGTTCTGGCGGTGATCAGCGCGGCCGATTACGGATGGCGCGGAATTAGTTATCTTCGAGCCGGCCGGGGCCGTTGACCTGACGTTCGCCGGGGAGTAGTCTTAAGGTGAGAATCGCTCCGGTATCTGAAGCAAAAATGAGCCGCTACGTTCCAGCCCGTTTCTATATCTATTTCGGGGTTGTAGCGCTCACGCTCGCCGGCTTCTGCGGCTGGCTGGGCCTGAACTGGCCGCCCGCATTCGTCACGGCCCTGCTCTTCTTCCTCACCGGCGCGATGCTGCTCGGTCTCGCCTCGCGTCCCGCCATCAAGGTCTACGACGCTCATCTCGAAATCGGCAAGCGCATCATTCCCTGGCAGGATGTGCGCCGCGTGGACCGCACCGGCTGGATTTCGCCGCTGGTCGTGAAGCTCACGCTCTTCGACGACGAAACCGCGACGCTGATTTATCCGGGCGAGGTCGATTGCTGCAAACACCTTCTGCGCACGCTGCGCCAGATGGCGACCAATGCCATGATCGACGGCGTTCCCTATCGCCAGTACTGGGGCGAACTGCTGGGCGCCGGCGAGGCGAAGCCGTTCACCGCGCCGCGCTATCGCGTGCTGCGGCCGGAAGACGAGGAAGAAGTGGAGCGCCTTTATTTTCTCCTGAAGACCGTCGGCCATATCGATCCGCGCAACTCGGGTGATGAGCGCTAGCCGCGGACGCCGGCTTGTTTTCTTCGGCCTTGTCGCAGTCCTCCTCCTCGCGGTTTTCCATCAGCAGATCCTTTACGGCCTTGGCGCCATGCTCGTCAGCGCCGGGCCGCCGCAGAAGGCCGATATGGTGGTGGTTCTCGGCGGCGACTGGAAAGGCACTCGCATCCTGAAAGCCGCGGAGCTGGTGCGGGAGGGCTACGCGCCGCGCGTGCTGGTGAGCGGGTCACCCAACATTTACGGACACCTGGAGAGCGAAGTCGCCGTCGATTTCATAACCGCGAAGGGGTTCCCGCGCGAAGACTTCATTCCGACTTCCGACCGCAACCTCAACACCGTGCAGGAAGCCCGCAACGACCTGCGCCTGGCGCGGGCACGGGGCGTGCATCGCATCCTTCTGGTCACGAGCGAATTCCATACGGGCCGCGCCGGCCGCATCTTCCGCCGCGAAGGCCGCGACATGGAAATTGTCGTTGTCGCTGCCGATACGCCCGAATGGCATCACGGCAGGTGGTGGACGGATCGCGAAGGCCAGAAGATCTGGCTCGGCGAATTCGAAAAAACCATCGCGGATTTCTTTCGGATCTGATAACGGGCCAGCAGGCTGCTGAAAAACATTGGGACAGACCAAACTGGCACCTTTTTCGCCTCAGAAGTTTGCTGAAAATACGTGATTTCGCACGGCGAAAAAGGCTGCCCAGTTCTGTCTGTCCCGGCCTTTCAGCAACCGGCTAGATTTTGAGGAGCGCTTCGAGATAGCCGAACTGCCCGTCTTTTCCCGCCGGGTAGATCTGCTTCATCACCGAAAGCCCCTGCGTATAGCCGAGGTATGCGGTGAAGGTCATGCGCCGGCTGGCGCGATACTCGAAGCTGGTGTCGTACAGGTTGCCGAGCGACCGCGCGCCGGAGGTGGCGCGGCCGGTGTAGCCGAACGTCCAGGGCTGAAACACGCCGCCGCCCGAATACCAGAGGTCGTTCGGACTGGTCAGCCGCAGCGAATGGTATTCGCTGGAGATGGTCATCTTCGCGTGAGGCCTCAGAATCATCGAGCCAAAAGCGTCTTCCGTATTCATCATGTTGAAGAACGGGAAGCGCGCGTAAGGCCGCGGCGTGGGCAGGATCTGGAAGAACGTGCCATGCCGGTTATCGTTCGGGTTGCCGTCGCCCGATCCGATCGTGTAGCCGCCGCGAATCCACGGCTTCAGGCGGGGCAGAATCGCGGGCTGGAATCCGCCTTCGAAATCGAGCGCGTACGCAAGCTGCGTCTCGGTCCCCCAGCGCCCCGTCTGCAGCGCGCCCCAGGCGATTGCATCGAGGGTGCCGGCGCTCGTGGCGACGGCATGAATGCTGTGCCCGCCCCACGTCTGTATGTGGATGTTTTCGGTGTCGCCCTTCCTCACCGCGAGCGGGCGATTGTCCGTTTTGAGGATGTGGCGGAAATCGTCGTAGTCGATGGCGAAGAGCCGCGTGTCCGCCGCATGATTGCCATGGCCCCATTCCTTCGTCACCGCGGCGTAGGCGAACGCGACGCGGTTCCACCCCCAGCCGTCCGTCTGGAAAACGCCGCGCGTCGGCGTGGCGGCAACCAGCGTCACGTCGGTGGCCGGTTCGCTGAACGAGTAGCGGAATCCATCGAAGCTGCGGCCCACGTCGGAGAACCCGAAGGTTCCGATGAGCCGCTGGCTGACGCGGTCACGCTTGAGCGCCGCGACCGTCGCGTTCTTCGGCGCGAGTTCCGTTGCGTCATTGAACTCGAAGCGGCCGGTCTGGAGGCTCTGCGCTTCGCTGAAGTGGTATCTGCCATACAATTGTTTCGCGAACGCCATCGAAGCGTACTGGTGATTGCCGTTCGCCGTGAAGTAGTTCGAACCGAGACCGAGCGCGCCCTGGGGCGCGGGCGCCGTCGCGGTGGCCGGAGTGTCGAGGAGGAACGGCACGGCGATCTCGGCGTCGAGATCGAGCGCGCCTGCCCGCCTCGCGAAGTTCAGCCGCAGCAGATCGCCCGAGTAGGCGTACCTGTTGTCATAGGCCGGAGCAGCCTGGAACCAGTCCCAGACGTACTCACGCAGGCGCAGCGTTGCCGTGAAGTCCACATCGCCGATTTTGATCGCATCGCCCGCCTGCGACTGCGCCATCACCGGCGCAGCCGCAAACAGACCGAGCAGCAGAAATTTCCGCATACTCAGCTCCAACGCCCTGCCATTGCGTGTTCGCGTTCGGTCTGACGCGGCGTTCTTTGCCTGCTGCCGGCGGCCGGGCCGCGGAAGCGGTCCTCGCTCACGCCGCCGTCCACCACGCGCTGCAGCCGCTTCACCAGGTGCGACACGCTCTCCGACTGAGCGCTCAGCTCCTCGGACGCCGCCGCGCTTTCCTCCGCGCTCGCCGCCGCCGTCTGCGTCACCTGGCTCACCTGATTCACCGCGGTCGCCACCTGAGCGATGCCGCTGCTCTGCTGCATGCTGGCCTCGCTGACCTCGTCCACAAGGCCTCTCACCTTGCCGGCGCTGTCGGTAATGGCGCGCACCGCGGCCACCACCTGCTCCAGCTTGGCGGCGCCGCCGTTCGAATTCGCGATCGCTTCCTCGATCAGGGCCGCCGTATCCTTCGCCGCCAGCGCGGACCGCTGCGCCAGGTTCCGCACTTCATCCGCCACCACCGCGAATCCCATGCCCGCTTCGCCCGCACGCGCCGCTTCGACCGCCGCATTCAGCGCCAGGATGTTGGTCTGGAAAGCGATCTCGTCGATGGTCTTGTTGATCTTCGCCACTTTCTCGCTCGAATCCTTGATCGCGCCCATCGACCCCAGCATTTCCTGCAGCGCCCTGTTGGAGCGGTCAACCTGCGAAACGGTTTCCGTCATCACGGCCATCGCCTCGGCGGAATTCTCCGCGTTGCGCTTCGTCATGGCGGTCATCTCTTCCATCGACGCCGATACCTCTTCGAGCGAAGCCGCCTGTTCGGACGATCCCTGCGAGAGCGTCTGGCTCGTCGAGGCAATCTGCGCCGAAGCCGCGGCCACCTGCTCGCCGCCGCTCGCCAGATCCATCACGATGTCGCGCAGCGTGCGGGCGATCCCGCGCATCATCCAGGCAATCGCACCGGCAACCAGCAGCGCGAACAGAAGCATGCCGGACATCTGCCACCGGATTGACGCGTACTGCTCCGCAGCCTCATTCCTTGCGGTTTCCACGAGGTTCTGGTTGATGCCGATGACCACATTCGAGGAGTCGACGATCCCGTCAATCAGCGGCTTCACCCGCTCAACGAACAATTTCTGAGCTTCATCCGGTTTGTCGGCTGCAAGCAGGCGGTACAGATCTTCATCCACCTTTTGCCATGCCCCCAGGTTCTCTTCCGCCCGCCTCATCGCAGCCCGGCCTTTTTCGAGCGACAGCAGCGGACGAATCGCCGTGATCGCGGCGGCAAGATCTCTCATGCTGTCCGTTTCCTCGCGCCGGAACTGGTCCTGACCCGCGTAGTTCTTTGCGTAAATGTTCACGATCACGCGAAGCTCCGCGGCCCGCGCCTGCTGCGCGAGCTTCGCAATCATTCCCGCTTTGGTGAGCTTTTCGGCGATCGGACCCGCCGCCTCATCCAGACCTGCCTGCACCACGGCAAGCGATTTCATCGCCAGAATTCCCAGCCCGGCGATGAGAACCAGCAAAACCCCTGTACCACCCAACATTTTTCGTGCCAGCGACCAACTCTGCATTTTCGTTCTCCCTGGTGCCAGGTCGCGGAATCGCCAGAGAGCGCGAATCATCTCTGCAGCGGCATGAACGTGCGACGTGGCACAATCTTTATGCCTTTCTCACTGCTCCTTATCGCCGCACTCATGAGCAATTCCAGAAACTCTACTGTCGGAAAAATACCTGGAACACAGAAAAAGTACTGCGGGGAAATTCAGGGGGGAACGGGGACAGGAACGGGAGATGAACGGACAGAAGGGCGGCGCAAAAGGATCAGGGAAAACGCCGCCCTTCCGCGCCTCTACTGCCCCAGAGAGGCTCTTTTGACCGTGGCCGGCTTGTGTTTCGCCAGCCAGTCGGCATACTCCTGATCGGTCAGATTGGTGACGTTGACCCAGGCGTGGCCCATCTCATCCACGGTCCGGTCGCCGTAGCCGACCCACTGATTCGGATCGGGATTATTCCTGTTCGCCGCCGTATTGTCGTAATACGCCGTGATCCGCAGCACGGTGCCCTTCGGCAGCACCGGCGCGTCTTCATCCGAATAGATATAGTTGTTCATCCAGTTGAAGTTGAAGTTGAAGTTATTCACATAACTCAGCATCCGGATGGTACCGTCGGGCAGGATCGCTTCCATCGACATCGCCTTGCCGCGCAGATGCATGTGCGGCTGGAAGTTCTCAAGCCGCGCCGCCGACTTCAGCACATGGAAAGCCTGCGTCTCGGCGATCGAGTTCGGCGGAATGTCGAGATCGCTGTCGGTCTTGTACGCCGGGAACAGCATCAGCCGCGTGCGGTGCGCCGGCACATAGCCTTTCGGATAAAGGTAAATCGCCAGCTCCACGTGATCGCGGATCGGCTCGCCCACCGCGTGGTAATGAATGTCCCAGCGGATCTTCGCGCCCGGCTCGAGCAGTTTGCCCGACCCCGCGCGGTACATGTCGTAGTTCTTGCCGATCGCCCATTCCATCAGCAGGCCCGGAGGCTCGGGCGTCGCCTGACCTGGTTCCACCTGCTCGAGCTGGGCAAGGGCGTGATGCGTGATCCTGCGGCCCGCCATCGTGCCCGGCCGCATCTCGACAGCCTGCAC
>DASPQQ010000029.1:0-6768 GCA_035624885.1 Bryobacteraceae bacterium
GATTCCGGCAACCGACTTTTCATGCCTCGAACGAACCCACAGGGCGTACCAGGGAAACATCTCACATCCTCTTCGTCAGCCGCATTTCAGAGCAGGCTACCGCTCTCCGAGTCCCAGGCTGGAAACCCGAATTTCACGCAAAACCTTTGATTTAACGACCTTTTGATTATCCCGAAGCGCCGCAACAGGTGTCAACAATACCCCCTGGCGGCACAGTACTACGCTTGCACCCGGAACCCTTTCGGGAAGGCATGTCTCGAAGGTGTACGAGGCAGCTACCATACGGCTGCCTCCGAACCCCGGGCAACCGTCCGGCGGGCAGCGAAGGCAATGACTTTATCCGGCACCTGCGCCCGCAGGCTGTCGAGGAAAGGTCCCACGGCGCCGCCCGCCGATGGATTCGACACGTCGCGCGCCAGCTCGATAAAGTCTTTCGGCCCGAGCGGCACACGCACTTCCCAGGCGAGCCGTCCCGGATTTCCCTGCGCCGCCGCCGTCTCGCCCGCAAGCTGCATGCGCACCACGACGAAACCGAACCTCGGCGCCGCTTCCTGAATCACCTTCACGCAACTCTCCGGCGAACTCGCCGCCCCGAGCGATTTCTCGAAAGCGTTCAGGTCCATCTGCAGGCGCAGCGCGCGCTGCAGGTCTCCGCTCAGCAGAATGCGGCCGGCGAAGGTGAACTCGGCGTAGCCGAGGTACTGAATGCCCAGCCACGCCACCGCACAGAACACGAGCACGATCACGCTGGCCACCTGGTTATTGTGCGACTGGCTGTAGAGCAGCGAGAAGACCGCCACCACGCTGCAAAGCAGGTAAAGCACGATCGCGGCCTGGCGCGGCGACATGCCGCGGTCGAGCAGCCGGTGATGGATGTGAGCGCGATCGGCCGAGAAGATCGGCTGCCGGCGCAGGAAACGCCGCATGATCGCCAGCCCGACATCGAGCAGGGGAATCGACAGCGCCATCACCGGCGCCATCATGCCGAGCAGCGTCGCCGATTTCTGCGTCCAGATGATGCCATAACAGCCGAGGACGAAGCCGATCGCGAGACTCCCGGAATCCCCGAGAAACACCGTGGCCGGCGCGAAATTGTAACGCAGAAAACCAAGCAGGCAGCCGACCAGCGGCACTGTGGCCATGGCCAGCGCCAGGTTGCTCTGCAGAAGAGCCGCGATGAAAATCGTCAGGGTCGCAAACAGACCAACGCCTCCCGCGAGCCCGTCGAGCCCATCGACGAGATTGAACGCGTTGGTCGAGGCCAGCAGCCAGAGGATGGTCACCGGCACGGTCCACCAGGCGCGCTCGTGCACGCCCACGATATCCATGATCAGGATGCCGCTGTAGCAGGCGATGCCGCAGGCAACAAGCTGGCCCGCCAGCTTCTGCCACGGCTTCAGGCCCCAGAGATCGTCGATCACGCCAACCACGAAGATGACCACAACCGAAGGAAGCACTTTAAAAACCAGCGCGAGCCGCTGGTCGAGAAGGCCCGAAATCAGATGCACGATCAGGAAAGAAGCCGTATAACTGACGGCAATCGCGACACCGCCCGCGCGGGGGATGGGCCGGTTGTGAATCTTCCGGTCGTGATCAGGCTGATCGACGAATCCGAAAAAATTGAACAGATTCCGAAACAGCGGGGTGAAGATCAATGCCAAGGCAAATGAAATTGCGCCCAGCCAGATCAACGAATTCATCAGAGTCCTCCGAACACTGCGCCACCATCATCGTTCCATCCCGGAACGTCGATCTCACGTGCAATCAGATCGAGGCTGCATGACTACTCATAACTAGCACATTCCGTGGTAGGTTACCAGCATCACGCGCCAGCCCTCTAAGGATACAATAAAGCGCCGGAGCCATTCATCCGGGAAATGAGGGGTTTGTGAGAGTATTGACCCAGTACCGTAATGGATATCGCAGTCCACAGGTATAGCTCCCGCCCCGTCGACGGTACTATTCCTCACCGCCCGGCGGTTTTCCTCGACCGCGACGGCGTCATCACCGAAGACACCGGCTACCTTCACCGCCCGGAAGAAGTCCGCTTCCTTCCCGGAGCCATCGAGGCGGTCGCCCGTATAAACGAACTCGGATACCCGGTGGTGCTGGTGACGAATCAGTCCGGAATCGGACGCAGCTACTACGGCTGGCGGGAATTCGAGCGGGTTCAGGAGCGGATCCGCCAGGAGCTGGCCGCGGGAGGAGCCTCGATCGATGCCGAATACGCCTGCGGCTACTACTCGCCGAGCGCGCTCGCCTTCGCGCCCGATGCCGCCCGTTTTCGCAAACCCGAACCGGGCATGCTGGAACTGGCCGCTCTGGACCTGGCGCTGAGCCTGCCCGATTCCTGGCTCATCGGCGACAAGCCATCCGATATCGAAGCCGCCCGGCGCGCCGGACTGAGGGGCGCCATCCATGTCATGACCGGCCATGGCGCGGCCACGCGCGCGGAAGTGGAAGCGCTCGCCCGCCGGTTCAACGTTCAGTTCGCCGATTCGCTCGCCGGCGCCGTCAGGCTTTTGGCCCGTCCATGAACCAGCGCATCGCCTCGGAGGCGATGCCGGGCGGCAGCGTGTGCTTGCCTTCGAACTCGCGGTACGTCACGCGATAACCCTGCCGCTTCAGTTCCGGCACGATCACACGGCTGCACAGCGCGATGGGCAGAATCGGATCGATGGTGCCGTGCGACATGAAGACCGGCGGTTTGCCCATGCGCGCACCCGGGATAACGAACCCCGAGGAAAACCCGAACACGGCCTGGAACAGATCGCCGTTGGCAAGCCCGAGCGAGAGCGAATACGAAGCGCCGTCGGAAAAACCGGCCATCGCCACGCGCGCCGGATCGATGCGCCGCAGTTCATACGTCCGCTGCATGGCGCGGTTGATGAACTTCACGTCTTCGCCGTAGTCTCCGGTAATGCCGTCCCATGTCTGCTCCGCCGAAGCGGGCGCGAGCAAAAGGAAACCAAGCTGATCGGAAAGCTCGCGGAAAAGCGATATGCCGCGATCCGCGTCGCGCGTCGCGCCATGCAGCGAAATCACGAGCGGCGCCTTCTCGAACTTCGCCGAAGATTCCGGCACATGGAGCAGCGCGTCGCGTTCCTGCCGCAATCCAAGCGGCCGCAGCCCCGTGTTCGCGGACGCGGGCGCATCCGCGACCGGCTTCGCCGTCAGGCGGCTGCCGGGCGCATCGGCCGCCCCGAGGACCGGCAGATACGCAAGCCCCGGCACCACCCTGACAAACGACCTGCGGCTGATGCTTCCGAGCGGCATGGCGCCCGGCGCTTACTGTTTCACCGCGAACACGTACATCGACGTGCCCGCGTTCACGGCAATGAACTGCCGCCCGTTCACCGCGAACGACATCGGGCCCGAAGCGACGGGTCCGCCGAGGTAGATCTTCCACAGCAGCGCGCCGGTCTTCGCATCGAGCGCGTAGAAGTTGCCATCGCGCCCGCCGCTGAAGACGAGCCCGGTCGCGGTGGTCAGAATACCGGCGTCGGTGACGTCCGTCATCTTGAATTCCCATTTGCGCTCGCCGGTTTTCGGATCGATGGCGCGCAGCGCGCCATAACCTTCCTCTTCCTTGCGCGCCAGCGTGGGCGCGGGCTGCATCAGCAGCGGCACAACGTTGCGCGGCGCGCCGCCCATAAACAACCGGCCTTCCACGTATTCGCCTTCCGTCTTGCCGTAGACGCTGTAGTAGTTGTCCCAGACCGAGAGATAGAAGAGCCCCGTTTCCGGACTGTAGGAAGGCGAGTACCAGTTCGTCGCCCCGAGATTGCCGGGATAAATCAGCGTCCCTTCGGGCGTCGGCTCCATGTTCGCCTGGCGCATGGGACGCCCGCGCTCATCGAGCCCCGTGGCCCACGTCACCTTCGCGAACGGCTTGCCGAGCAGATACTGGCCGGTGGTCCGGTCGAGCACATAGAAGAAGCCGTTGCGGTTGCCCCACAGCATCACCTTGCGCTGCTGGCCCTGCCAGTCCATGTTGGCGAGCACCGGCACCTGGACGGAATCGAAATCGAAATCGTCGTGCGGGGTGAACTGGTAATACCACTTCAGCTCGCCGGTATCGGGATTGAGCGCCACCACGCTGTCGCTGTAAAGATTGTCGCCCGCGCGCTTGTCACCGTTCCAGTCCGGGCCCGGATTGCCGACGCCCCAGTAGGTGAGATTCAGCTCGGGATCGTAAGAACCGGTGACCCAGATGGAAGCGCCGCCGTGTTTCCACGAATCTCCCGCCCAGGTATTCCCGTTCTTTCCGCCCGGCTCGGGAATCGTGTAGAACTTCCACGCTTCCTTGCCGGTCTTCGCGTCGTAGGCCGCGATGAATCCGCGGATGCCGTACTCGCCGCCGGCCACGCCCATGATGACCTTGTCCTTCACGATGAGCGGCGCATGCATCAGCGAGTAGCCGGCTTCCGCCTTCGCCACTTCGACTTTCCACACCGGCTTGCCGGTCTTCGCATCGAGAGCCACGAGCCGGCCGTCGATGGTTCCCACGTAAACCATGTCGCCCAGAATCGCCACGCCGCGGTTCACCTTGCCGCAGCAGGTGCGCGAATTGGCCGAGACGTTGGCGGCCCAGGTCCAGAAGATGCGGCCGGTGGTGGCATCGAGCGCCACCACGTCGCTCGGCGCCTGCGTGGTGTACATGATGCCATCCACCACGAGCGGCGTCGCCTCGAACTTTTCAAGCGACCGCTGCTGGAACACCCACTGCAGTTCCAGGTTCTTCACGTTGGCCGGCGTGATTTCCCTGAGCGCCGTGTGCCGCTGGCTGTCGTAACTGCCCGAATAGGTGAGCCAGTTCTGCGGCTCCTTCTCCGGATGCAGCAGGCGCTCGAACGTGACTTGCGCGGATAAAATCTGCGCGGACAGCGCGCCCGCAATGGAAAACAATGCAAGAAAACGGGATTTCATGATTCCTCTTATTTAGAAACCTTTGAGTGACGTCAGATAGCCGATCACATCCGACATTTCCGCCGCCGTCAGCCTGTCCTTGTAGGAAGGCATCGGCGACTTCGCCATGAACGCATGCTCGCGCAGATCGGCGATTTTGAACGACCGGAGATTTTCCTTCGTGTCCAGCATCTGCACGCTGAACGTATCTTCGTTCAGAAGCCGTCCGGTCACCGTCTGGCCGTCCTTCGTGAGCACGCGGTAGTAGCGGTTCTGCGCCAGCACCTCGGCATCGGGATCGACGAGCGACCTCTGCAGGTCCGCCGGGCGGCGCAGCGTGCCGATGTCCGTGAGATCCGGGCCGACCCGCGAACCGCTGGCCCGCACGCGATGGCAATTGAGGCACTGCCCCTTGCCTTCGAAAATTTCCTTCCCGCGGGCCGGATCGCCCGCCGTCACCGTGACGTTCGCCGACGCGGCCATCGAGCGCAGATAGGCCACGATGGTCAGCGCCTGCGACTCGGGAAAATTCCCCGGCGGCATGCCCGTTCCCGGAATTCCCTTCATGATGATCGAGGCCACTTCCTCGTCGGAATTGGCGCGGCGGAACTTGCCGTGGCCGAGGTCCACGCCGGGCTGCAGATCGCCATTCGGCCCGTGGCAGGACGAACAATTGGTCCGGTAAAGCCGCCCGCCCGCCTCGACGTCGGCCTGCGTGTAGCCATGCTGGGCCAGCAATGCGCCGGCGGCCAGCAAAGGAAGAAAGAATCTCTTAGCGAACATATGCTCCATGACAGTCTATCTCCGACGGCCCTGCGGACGCGACTGGCGGCGCCCGGAATGCCACGAACGGCCTCCTCAAGGCCAGGATTCCCGTTGCGCGGGGCCACCGGGGCGGTCGGGAAGGAGACGTTGGGCGCTCAAGGGTTTACCTGCTGCGCGATTCGGCGCAGCCTGTCCGCAATTTCGCGCTGCCGAAAACCGGAAAATGCCGGAATCTCAATGTTTTGAATAATGTTAGAATCGGCTGCGCGGGTGCAGGTGCGTTTCGGCAAATCTCTTCAGGCTGAAAGGAAGGGAACGTGAAACTAGCAGGGATTCGTTGTCAGGTGGTGGCAAATCGTCAGTCCGTTGGAGGGCTCCAGTGAAAAAATTCCGTGCTGTAGTGCGCGCCGCGGCATTCGCCGCGCTTCTCACGTTCTGCGTGACGGGCGAGACTGCAAAACACAGTTTCTCGCCGCGCGAAAAAGCGTTCTACGCCGACCCGGCTGTCGTCAATGCCGTCAAGCCGGGCCTTAACATCACGATCAATTCGGCGGCCATCGCGTCCAACGGAACCATCACGGTGACCTACACGCTGACCGACCCGAACGGTCTGCCTCTCGACGCATCGGGAGTGACCACGCCCGGAACGATTTCGCTTGCCTATGTCGCAAGCTACATTCCGAAGGGGCAGACGCAGTATGTGGCTTATACGACGGCGCAAGCCACCGGCGCGGCGCTGGGTACGATCACG
Source organism: Bryobacteraceae bacterium (assembly GCA_035624885.1). GTDB lineage: Bacteria > Acidobacteriota > Terriglobia > Bryobacterales > Bryobacteraceae > BOG-234. The sequence continues at coordinate 6,425 of DASPQQ010000029.1, forward strand.
CGCCCCAATTTCGAGACGGGCGGCACGGCTGCGTCGGTCGGGTCCGGCCAATACACCTATACATTCCAGGCCAAAGCTCCGGCAGGATTCGATCCGACAGCCACGACAACCGTGGCCGTCAACGGCATTCGCAATCTCACGGCTTTCAACCTGGGCAGCAACTATGCCGGAGCGACCTATAATTTCGTGCCGAACGGCGCGGCGGTTACGGTGACCCGCGACGTGGTCCGGAACCAAAGCTGCAACGCCTGCCACATTCAGATGGCGTTTCACGGCGGCAACGCAAACGGCATCAGTATGTGCGTGATGTGTCATCAGCCGCAGAATCAGGACCCGGTTACGGG
>DASPQQ010000030.1:0-6122 GCA_035624885.1 Bryobacteraceae bacterium
CAGCCGGGTGGACACCTGCGCTGCGGAATTCGAGAGCTTCACGCCGTACCTCTATTCGAATTACGAGGGCTCGTGCGAAGCCGACCCGAGCGAGCGGCGGAAGGTCATGATCCTGGGCAGCGGGCCCAACCGCATCGGCCAGGGCATCGAATTCGATTACTGCTGCTGCCACGCATCGTTCGCGCTGCAGGCCGAAGATGTCGAATCGATCATGGTCAACTGCAACCCGGAGACCGTCTCGACCGATTACGACACCAGCGACCGCCTCTACTTCGAACCGCTGACGCCCGAGCACGTCCTGAATATCGTCGACACCGAGAAACCGGATGGCGTGATCGTTCAGTTCGGCGGCCAGACGCCGCTGACCCTGGCCCTGCCTCTCAAGCGCCTCGGTGTCCCCATCATCGGCACCGATCCCGAATCGATCGATCTCGCCGAAGACCGCAAGCTCTTTGGCAAACTGCTGGACGATCTCGGCATCCCCTCACCCGCCAACGGCACCGCGACCAGCGCCGATGAAGCGGTCGCCATCGCCGAACGCATCGGTTATCCCGTTCTCGTGCGCCCCAGCTACGTGCTCGGCGGCCGCGCCATGGTGATCGTCTACGACGAAGACAGCGTGCGCCGCTATATGCGCGAAGCCGTCACCTTCTCGCAGGATCGTCCCGTGCTCGTCGACCGTTTTCTCGAAGACGCGGTCGAAGTCGACGTCGACGCTCTCTGCGACAAAGACGGCGACGTCCTCATCGCCGGCATCATGGAGCACATCGAAGAAGCCGGCATCCACTCGGGCGACAGCTCCTGCGTCCTGCCTCCGGAGTCGCTGCCCGAATCGGAAATCAAAACCATCGAGGAATACACCATCAAGCTGGCGCGCGCGCTGAACGTGGTCGGCCTGATGAACGTGCAGTACGCCATCAAGGACGGCACTGTCTTCGTTCTCGAAGTGAATCCCCGCGCCTCGCGCACCGTGCCCTATGTCAGCAAAGCCACGGGCGTGCCGCTGCCCAAGCTCGCCGTGCAGCTCATGCTCGGCAGGAAGCTGAAGGACGTCACCTCGCATCGCGGACGTCTGCCCGTGCCGCTGCGCTTCGTCAAATCTCCCGTATTCCCGTTCAACAAATTCCCGGGTGTCGACCCCGCGCTCGGCCCGGAAATGCGCTCCACCGGCGAAGTCATGGGCGTGGGCGAGAATTTCGGCGAAGCCTTCCTCAAGGCCCAGCTCGGAGCCAACACGCCTCTGCCCGAAAAAGGCACGGTATTCATCAGCGTCAACAACCGCTACAAGGCGGAAGTCATCCCGGTAGCGCGCCGCTTCGCCGAACTCGGCTTCGATCTCGTCGCCACGCGCGGCACGGCCGCAACCCTGCAGGCAGCCGGCCTCAGATGCAGCGTCGTTTTCAAGGTCAACGAAGGCCGCCCCAATGCCGTCGATCTCCTCAAAGCCGGGCAGATCCAGCTCGTGCTCTACACCACCACCGGCGCGCTCTCCTTCGAAGACGAAAAATCGATTCGCCGCGCGGCTGTTACTTACCGTGTTCCCTGCATCACCACCATGAGCGGCGCGCGCGCCACCGTCGAAGCCATCGCTTCACGGCTGCGCGATCCTGTCCGCGTCTGGAGCCTGCAGGGAATCCACGAATAGTGCCGCGGCCCGTCGCCGCCTCGCCAGCACCCGCAAAACGGGAACCAGCACAAAGTAAATCGCCGGAGCAGCCACCAGACTCACGAGCGTCCACACCACGATCGCGCGCGCCGTCGCCGTGCCGAGCGTCGCCACCGTGTGCCAGACGCTCGACCGGATCATCTCGAACACGCGCGGCAGCGTGATCGCGAGCGGCGGCGCGCCGAACAGACGCTGCCCCCATTCGAGCATCGGAATCAGAAGGATCAGCTGCACCGGATAGACAATGCAGTTGACAAGCTGGATGAGCGGCAGATTCAGGCCCAGCCCGACCGACGCCAGCGTACACAGCAGCGTCGTCGAGCCCATCACCGGAAAGATCCCGAGGACGCAGCCGATGGCAATCGCGGCCGCGATCTTCTCCGGCGTGACGCCCTGGCGCAGCAGGTCGAGAACGGGTGTAATGACCCGCCGGCGAATTTCTCCCATCATTGCTTTCATTCTGCCGCAAAAAGGCGCGATTCTGAAGAGATGAAAGCTCTGCGATTTTTCGCGATCCTTCTCGTCCTGGATGCCGCGGCGTCCGCGGCCGGCCCTTCGGCCGACGTCTGGAGTCCCGCGGACATCGGCAAGGTCTCTTCAGGCCTCGCGCACGAGGCCGAAGCCGAGGATCTCGCCGGCAAAACGCTCGCGGCATACGGCAGCCATTCCGCCGCCGTGTGGCGCCGCGCGCGCAGCGGCAGAGCCGAGCTGCACAGAACCCGCACCGATCTGATCGTGATCACCGAAGGCGAAGCCACTCTCGTCTCCGGCGGAACCATTCCCGATGGCAAAGCCACTTCCCCGGTCGAAGTCCGCGGCTCCTCGATCGCGGGCGGCACTTCGCGCCATGTCGGACCGGGCGACATCATCCATATCCCCGCCGGCATGCCGCATCAGTTCCTTCTCGGGAAAGATCACACCCTGACTTATTTCGCGCTTAAGCTCCCGAAATAGATTGCGTTCTACAATCGAAGCGCAATGTTCTTTTCACGCAGCATTCTTCTGTCTGTTCTGAGCACCGCGGCCTTCCTCGCCGGATGCTCGAGTTCCTCGGCACCACAATCGGCGGAAACGAAAACCGCGGCTCCGGCACCCGCCAAACCCGACATTCCGCCCGGCCTGCCCGGCATGCCTCCGGTCACCGATCCCTCCGATATCTACGCCGCCGATCACGCGGGCAACTTCAGCCCCGTGGTGCAGAATTTCCCGTCGCGCGTCTACGTGCCGAACAGCGACAGCAACACCGTCGACATCATCGATCCCGCGACTTTCAAAATCACCAAACACTTCGCCGTCGGCCACCAGCCGCAGCACGTCGTGCCTTCCTGGGACCTCAAGCATCTCTGGGTGCTCAACGACCTCGGCGACAGCATCACCGAAATCGATCCCATGACCGGCGAAAAGGGCAAAACCATCCCGGTGCAGGATCCCTACAACATGTACTACACGCCCGATGGCAAATTCGCCATCGTCGTGGCGGAGGCCCAGGCGCGTCTCGATTTCCGCGATCCCGAAACATGGAAGGTGGTCGATTCCGTGAAGGTTCCCTGCAAGGGCGTCGACCACATGGATTTCACTTCCGACGGCCGCTTCCTCATCGCCAGCTGCGAGTTCTCCGCCCTGCTGGTGAAGGTCGACGTGGCCGCCCACAAGCTTGTCGGCACGCTCTCGCTTGAAAAAGGCGGCATGCCGCAGGACGTGAAGACAGCGCCCGACGGGAAGATCTTCTACGTCGCCGATATGGTGGCCAACGGCATCTATATGGTCGATCCGGATACCTTCACGCGCGTTGGTTTTCTGCCCACCGGCAAAGGCACGCACGGGCTCTATGTGAGCCGCGATTCGAAGTCGCTCTACGTTTCGAACCGTCTTGAAGGCAGCATCTCGGTGATCGATCTGGCCACGCGCAAGGAGGCAGCGAAGTGGATGATTCCCGGCGGTGGCAGCCCGGATATGGGCGGCGTCTCAGCCGATGGAAAGCAGCTCTGGCTCTCCGGCCGCTATAACGCCGAGGTCTACGTCTTCGACACGACCACCGGCAATCTGCTCGCGCGCATCAAAGTGGGGAAGGGACCGCACGGCCTCTGCGTCTACCCGCAGCCGGGACGCTACTCACTGGGCCACACGGGAGTGTTCCGCTAGGCGGGGACAGCCGCGTTTTCACATCACGCGCGAGACTCGGCCCCGGGGCACGCCCGCTACAATGGCGTTTCCAGAAGCGCCCGGAGACAATCGCTTGCGCTGCATCCCCCGAAAAAACCGGCAGAAAGCAAAAAAGGCCAGATTCGGGAGAGGGTCCCGAATCTGGCGAGGAGAATTCAGAGTGTGGAAACTCTTAGTTCTTGTTCGACTTCCTGCGAACCGAGAGACCGATTCCAAGCAGGCCCAGACCGATCAGACCGAGGGTCGCCGGTTCCGGAACGAAAGCGATTTCGCCCTGGCCGATGGAACCCCAGGGAGTCTCGTCGGAGGCCTCGACGAGGCTGCCAACGACGACACCATTGAAGCCCAGGTAGTTCGTACCGTACTGGGGATTGGAAGCCGGGCTGATGTTGGAAGTCAGGTTGTTGATGGCCCAGTTCAGGCTCTGCGCCGCGGGATCGCTGCTGTTCAGAATCGTCGCGACCCAGAGATAGCTGGCGCCCTGATTCAGGACACCCTGCATATTGAAGTCGAGCGCATTGAGCTGACCGCAGCTATAAGCACCGTTCGAAGCCAGATAGGCATCGGAGTTCGGCGGAATGCAACCACCCGCAATCGCGCCGGCCGAGGCCGGAGGCCGCCATCCGATGGTGAACGACTGGGCGCCGCTGTCATAGATAGGAGCGCCGTAATCAACACCGGCCGTATAGAGTGTATTCGGCGCATTACCAGTTCCGTTCCCTGTGATCTGGTAAACCTGCAGATCCATATTCACGTTGTAGCCGTTCGGGCTCACTGCAGCTTCGCTGGCGTACTGCGCGGCCGTGGCGTAATTGCTCATCATCAGAACGACGTTGTTGAACGCGCCCGTGCTCGTCGGGTCAATCACGCTGCCGAAAGAATTGCCGGTCTCGTTGGCCGCACCCGAATAAGAGGTGACTTCCGGTCCCCCGTTCACATCGCCGAAAGCGATGTCATTGTAGATTTGGTCAGCAAAGGCGGGGCCCGCTCCGAGACCTGCCACCAGAATGGAGCTCGCAAGAACTCCAAACCCTCTCATTAATTTCCTAGTTTCCACTGCGTTCCTCCTCCTCATAACGCTCCCGGAAAGGTGGCCCTTCCCTGGCGCAGCGTTTAGTTCTCCCCCATATTAACTGAGGTGCTTGAAAAGCACAACGAGAAAATTTGAGTTTTGGAGCACCTGGTACATTAATAATGGTACTGGAACGAAACGAAAGTAACACGCCGGCCGTGGACCTTTCGGGCTATTCCATTCCCTTCGTTTCCGGGCTATCCCGGCGCGCCCGGCCGGGAAAGAAAGATTGACTTCAAACCCCGCCTGGCATATTCTGAGCCTAAGCGGATGAAGGGCGAAGTTTGCCCGAAATCGCCTATGGAGGAAAAAAATGAAGAAACGTAGCATCGCACGCATTCTTGGTCTTAGCGTGATTCTTTGGGGTGCGGCGGTTTATGCCGTAAATACGCAGGGAACGGCTTCCTGCGTTCCGCAGGTCGGTTTATCCCGGCTACTACAAAAGGCGTTGTTCGCCCCGACCCCCTCGTGCCCGCTTCAGGGCGACGGTAAGACTTGTGTAAATGCCGGCGGAGCCTGCAACGTGCCCACTAATCTGAGCCCCGGAAGCGCCCAGAGCGGCATTTGCACCCAGACGTTCGGCGGATGCACCTGCGTTCCGCACACCCACTAATCCGGACTTAATCCGGCAGACGGTTTTCCCAGAGCGTGCAGATTCCGGTCGCGCTGCTTGGTTGTGCTCTGATTCTTGGCGCGGGCGCCCTGGCAGTCGGCGATTACTCAAGTTATCCTCCTGAAACAGCCCCGGCTCTCCGGTTGTCGTCACTTTACCTGGCTGATGACAACGCGGCAGCCGGGGCTGCCCGTTTACGCCTCGACAAAATCGGCTATTCCGGCGCTGAGAAGGTTTTCAATCCCGCCCTTGAGCGTGATCCGGCGAACAGTACCCGCTGGGTCGACGCCGCGGAAGCCCTCGCCGCCACCGGCGATGCGCAAAAGGCCGAGTACGCCTACCGGCAGGCAGCCGCCGCCGCGCCCCACGATCCCGTCACTCTCCTCGCCGTGGGCTATTACTATCTGGGTCTGAAGCAGCCCGCCCGCGCAGCTCAGTACTTCGCCAGCCTGCTCAGTGTCACCACGCACGAAGAGGAAGCCATCATGGTCCAGAACGTCTTCGGCTACCTCGAGCAGATGCACGTCCGCGATCTCAACCTGCTTGACACCGCCATCCCTGACGCCCGCAACGCCCACCTTTACCTCAAGTACCTGATGGCCCGAACC
>DASPQQ010000031.1:0-5893 GCA_035624885.1 Bryobacteraceae bacterium
TTCGTCGTCAAACGCGGCAATCCGCTCGGCATCCGCCGCATCGAAGATCTCGCCAGCCGTTCCATCCGCTTCATCAATCGCGACAAGGGCTCCGGCAGCCGCCGCCTTTTCGAGGCCCGGCTGGCGCAGGCAGGCATGAAAGCTTCGGACATCAGCGGCAGCGAAACCAGCGTGCCAGGCCACCTGGCCGCCGCCTGGGCAGTTTCGACCGGCGCCGCCGATTGCTGCATCGCCGCCGCTTCCGCCGCGCGCCGCTTCGGGCTCGATTTCATCCCCCTCGCCGCCGAACGCTTCGATCTTGTCCTGCACAAACGCGACCTCAGAAGGAAGGCCGTCCAGGCGCTCTTCGAAGTCCTGAACCGCTCGCGCTTCCGCCGCCAGCTCGAAATGCTCGCGGGGTATGACGTGTCCCACGCCGGCGATATCGTGCTTTAAACTTCGCTGTGCCAGACTGAGCCCATGAGCGTGTTCCTGATCACCGGAGGTGCGGGTTTCATCGGCTCGGCGCTGGCGCGGGGAGTGCTGGCCAAAGGCGCGAAACGCGTCGTCGTCGTCGACAATCTCCTCACCGGGCACGAACGCAATCTCGAGGAAATCCGCGGAGCCGTCGATTTCCACCGTGTCGATCTGCGCGATTACGGTGCTCTGCGGAAAACCATGGACGGCGTCGACATCGTGTTCCACGAAGCCGCCATCCCCTCGGTTCCGCGCTCGATTCATGACCCCGTCCCTTCCCACGAAGTCAACATCAACGGCACCTTCAACCTGCTCCGCGCAGCCAAAGATGCCGGCGTGCGGCGCGTGATCTACGCCGCGTCCTCTTCCGCTTACGGCGATTCGCTCGTGCTCCCCAAAGTGGAAACCATGCAGGCCAATCCGAAGTCGCCTTACGCCGCCCAGAAGCTGCTCGGCGAATACTACATGTCGGTCTGGCAATCCTGCTTCGGTCTTGAAACCATCAGCCTGCGCTACTTCAACGTTTTCGGCCCGCGCCAGGATCCCTCGAGCCCCTACTCCGGCGTCCTCTCCCTCTTCATGACCGCCATTCTCGAACGCCGCGCGCCGACCATCTTCGGCGACGGCGAACACTCGCGCGATTTCACTTACGTCGACGACGTGGTCTCACTCAATCTCAAAGCCGCGGAAGCTCCCTCGAGCGCCTGCGGACGCATGTACAACGCCGGCAACGGCGGCCGCGTCACGCTCAACGAAGCGTGGAATCTGCTGCAGAAAATCGAAGGGGTCACCATCCCGCCCATCTATGGCCCGCCGCGTCCGGGGGATGTCAAAGATTCCCAGGCCGACGCAACCGATGCCCGCCGCTTTCTCGGCCACGATCCCCAATTCACCTTCGAACAGGGCATGCGCATCACGCTGGAATGGTATCGATCGGAGTGGCTTCGCGACCGTAAAATGAAGGCATGACCTTCCGGCTGGCCGCGGCGCTTTGCCTGTGCGCCGCTCTGCGCGCCCAGACGCCCTGCCCGCCAACCCCGCAGTATTCGCCCTGCGATATCACCTTCGAGGCCCCCGGCGACAAACCCGTCGAACTCGAAGCCGAATTCCGCTCGCCGCGCCAGAACACGTCTCTCGTCAAAGCCTTCCACGATGGCGGCCGAAGCTGGATCGTCCGCTTCGCGCCTTCCGAAGCAGGCGCGTACGTCTGGCGCACGAAAAGCAGCGTCCCCGAACTGAACGGCAAGGAAGGGCAGTTCAACGCGACGCCCATCGCCGGACCCGGCTGGCTCCACGCGGCCAACGTCCATCATTTCGCGCTCGTCGAAGGAAATACGCTCACGCCGCATCTCTGGATGGGCGCGGTCGTTCCCGGCTTCGCCTCGATGAGCGCTGCGCGCTGGAAGACGCTCGTCGATACACGCGCGGCCCAGCACTTCAACCATCTCGGCATCACGCTCGTCGATGACTCCGCCTCGAACGACTTCCGGACACCCGATTTCTTCCACACCGCCGAGGAGAAAATCCGCTACGCCAACCGGAACGGCATCATCGTCGATATCTGTTTCTTCACCGGCAACGGGATGGCCAACCGCCTCCTGCCCGCGCGCGAAGATCGCCGGAAGTGGTTCGCCGAAGCCATCGAGCGCCTTGCCGCCTTCAACATCACCTGGCAGGGCATCGAGAACTGGGAGTCATATGACAACGGCCGCGATCTGCTGAAGGAAATCGCCGGCTATCTCGACGAATTCGATCCTTACAAACACCCGCGTTCCTCGCGCACCGCCGCGACAACCGGCGCTCTGGCGGATGACGGCTGGCTCCGCTACCGCTCCAGTCAGACCGGAGACGATGCCATCGGCGCCATCGAGCAGCAGGTCTATCAATACCCGGCGGTCAACAATTTTTCAAACGGCGTCACCGATACCGACACCTTCCGCCATCGCCTCTGGAACGCGACCATGAACGGCCAGTATCCCTCGGCCGAAATCCCGAATGAACAGGCGGCGGTGCAGATGAAAGTCTGGTATGACCTCATGGCCGATGCGCGCCACTGGGAGATGGAGCCCTTCTACGATGCCGACGGCCTGCGCGGCCTCGCGCTCGAAGGCACCGAATACCTGATCTACGTCGAAAAGCCGCAGCGTGTCACCGTCAACATTGAAGACCACAGCTATGACACCGCCTGGTTCGACCCCATCACCGGCCAGTTCACGAAGATCAAAGATGTGAAAGGCACCGTCTTCACCGGCGAGCCGCCCGAGGGTTCCCACGACTGGGTCCTGCGCATCTCGCGCGAAGGCCACAAAGCCGGCATGCTGAAGAGCTACAAATTCGCTTCGCGCCCGGCTCCCATCGTGCTCCAGGAAATCGAGGGCAACCCGGACAAGGTTCCCTTCGACGTGGTCGAGCCGTCCGCCGACACCTTCTCGCTCGCTTCCCTGCCCCGCTTCTCCATCAAACTGAAGCGCGAATCGAAGGCCCTCCAGCACATGTGGTACGAATGGACGGGCGAGGTCACCATCGATGGCCGCCTCTACCGCGTGATCGGCACCGGCCCGAGCGGCACGTTTCAGATCCCCGCCAACATCGCCCGCAATTACCCGACAGCGCTGCACGTGAAGGTGCTCGGCATCAACGGCCTCGGAAAAGTCTATACGCTCGACCGCAACTATACCCTGAACAAATAGATGCCTCTCACTCTCGCTGTCGACACCACCGGCGACTACGGCAGCATCGCGCTCGCCGATGAAAACCGTATCCTCGAGGAGGTTCTCCTCCACAAACCGCAGGGCTTCAGCCACATGCTTTTCGGCGAGATCGAAGCCCTGCTCATGCGCCAGCGCGTCTCTCCCGGCGGCATCGAACTGTTCGCCGGCGCGGCCGGCCCCGGCTCGTTCACCGGCGTCCGCGTCGGCCTCACCGCCATGAAAGGCCTTGCCGAAGTTTTCGGCAGGCGTGTCGTCGCCGTCTCGAACCTCGAAGCCGTCGCGTCTTTCAGTCGCGCCCCGCTGCGCGCCGCGGTCATCGATGCCAGACGCGGCGAATTCTACACGACCCTCATCGACGCCGCAGGCAACAGGCTCATCCCCGAATCCGTGCTGCCATTCCAAAGATTCCTCACGCGTCTGCCGCCAATGCCGTTCGAGTGGGTCTCGGCGGATTTCGCCGCCTTCGCCCCGCTCCTCGCCGGCACGCCTTTCGAATCTCTGCCGCGCACCGCAGCGCCGCGCGCCCTCGCCGGAGCCATCGCAGGCATCGCCATCGCGCGCCATGCCGCCGGCCTCTCCGCCGATCCCGCCGCCATTGAAGCCAACTACGTCCGGCGCTCCGACGCGGAGATCTTCTGGAAGGAAGCTTGAACGAAACGGCCCGCCGGCGCTGCCGCCTTCGCCTTTCGCTTCTTCTTCAGCCGCCAGTAATCCTGCCCCTCGATCAGCAGGAGCAGATCTTCCGCTGTGCGCTCCATCGCGCTCGACCGCGCCGTCAGTTGCTCGCGCGCCTCCGACGTCTCCTCCGAACTCACCGCCGTGTCCCCCGTCACCTGATTGATCTCAACCAGCGCCCGTGAAACCTGCCCGATGCGCGCCGCCTGCTCTTCGCTGTCCCGCGTCACCTCGTCCGCCAGCGTCATGGCGCGCGCCGCCGCATCCGTGATCGTCCGGATCACCTCCGTCACCTGACCCAGCCGCGCGCCGCCCGCGCTCGATGTCTCGATCGATGTCTCGATCAGTTCCGCCGTGTCCCGCGCCGCCGCCGTGCAGCGCCCCGCCAGCCGTCGCACCTCGTCCGCCACCACCGCGAAACCCGTCCCCGCATCGCCGGCCCTCGCCGCTTCCACCGCGGCGTTCAGCGCCAGCATATTGGTCTGAAACGCGATCTCATCGATCACGCGCAGAATCTGCACCACCTTGTCGCCCGAACTCCGGATCTCATCCATCGAGACCGTCATGTCCATCAGGGCGATATTGCCTTCCTCGATCGCGAGGCCCACCTGCCGGACCTCTTCGGCCACGGCGCGCACGCTCTCCGTGTTCTTCCGCGTCATCGACGTGACCAGCTCGCTCGCCACCGCGGTCTCTTCGAGCGTCGCCGCCCGCTTCGTCACACCCGCCGTTACCGACTGGCTCGAGGCCACAATCTGCCCTGCGGCGATTCTCACCAGCCCGGAATCCTCCGCCATCGAATCCACCAGCCGCACCACCCGCCGGCTGATTGCCGAAAGCAGCACCCACATCGCGATGCCGATGCCGATCCCGAGCGCCAGCAGCCAGACAAAGCTCTGCCCGAGGCCGGCCATCACCGCGGCATCCACCTTGTCCAGCTTTGCCTTCAGCACGAACATCCCGCGCCGCTCTCCCGCCTTCCACCCCTCCATCGGCAGACCGAACATATCCCTGCCATTCTTCGTCCGGCTGTTCGAAGGATCGCCATGGCACACCAGACAATCCTGCGTCACGAGGATCGGCCGCGCATACACCGCTTCATTTCCCTTGCCCGCTTCAAAGTACTCCGCGAGTTCCTTCGTTTCCATCTGCCGAAGAATGCGTTCTTCCTCCGGCTGCAGCGCATGCGCCGCATTGCGAGGATGCCGCGCCAGCAGGTGGAACTCATAATCCTGTCTCCCGGCCACTTCACGAATCGCATTCGACGCCGCCACGATCGGAATCGTGCGATACATCTTCGCCAGCCGGTAATCGGAACCGCCCACGCCTGCTGTCAGCCGCGCATCGTCGAAGATCCCGAGCCCGTGCATCTCCGCGAACGATTTTTCCACGCCTTCCCCGCCCAGCACCGCGGCCCGCATGTTGTCGCGAACCCCCTCAATACCCTGCTCGCGGAGAACAGCCCGCTCCACCAGCAGGCCACCGAGAATTGTGACAAGCGTCGAACCCAAAGAGATCGTCACCATCTTCGATCTGAATTTACTCATTTCCCTTCTCTTCGGAAAACTACGGATGTGTGTCCGTGAATTAATCATCAAAATCCGCTCGCCGGTAACACCCGGTGCTGTGCTGTCTGCGCGGCAAACTGGGTGTTATCCTGAATCTTCTGGTAGAGGTGCGGAGGCCATTACCGCGCGTCAGAGTTCCCGTGAATCCCGGGAGACGCGCAGGGAGGGGCCAGCCGCCGAAACCGGCGCGGCGGTTCGGTCGCGGGCGGTTGGAAGCGCGGGTCAAATCTCCGCTTCTGTCACGGGAACCGCGAGGCCGAACCCGGCCTCATAAGGGTAGGTCCCGTGGAGCGCTATCGGGAAGGGGCCTTCTTTCTCCCGCACTCTCCCCGCGCGTTCCCATCCAGTCGAAAACGAAGGAACGGGCGATATGCACGTTCCGGCTGAAGAATAGAGAACGGGCGATATGCACGTCTTTGAACTGACACGCGCGCTGATCGACATCCCTTCCGTCACCCCGGAAGAAGAACAGGTCGGACTCTG
>DASPQQ010000032.1:0-2758 GCA_035624885.1 Bryobacteraceae bacterium
CGGAATGCGGAATCGCGTCAATATGCGAGCCCGTGCCCACCGCGCCCGCTTCGGGCTCCGAGCCGATCCACCGCGCGAACGTATTGCCCACCGCGTCCTCGCGCACCGCGAGCCCCGCGTCCGCGTAAAGCCCTTCGAGCCACTCACGCGCCCCGAGATCCTCGCCGGAAAATACAACGCGCGTCACCGCCGGCAGCTCCGTCGCCGAAAATGCCGCGAGCCGGTCCAGCTCACTCGTCAGTCGCGACGTCTGAATCTCGATCTTCATTTGAGCGGATGCCGGTTCCAATCCTTATAGACAAGGTACCTCGCCGGTAAATGCCTTCGCCCTCAAGCGCCCGGTCGCCCGCGAGCGGCACTCCGGCAATCAGCCGCTCGTCTCCATCGAACGCCGACGCCTCGACCAAGGCCGGGCGTTCGAATACCGCGCCGCGTCGCGAGCCGCGCGCACAAAGGTATCCGGCGTCTGCAGAAGATGATCGTGCTGGTTGCTGCTGCGCGTGCTTCCCGGATAAGGCATCAAACCCCGGGCCGGACCAGCTCGCCGCCGGCCTCGGCCGTAATGGCTCCGTTCGAATAAATGATCTCACCGCGCCGGATCGTATGGGTCGCTTTCGAGCCCAGCGTCATGCCCATGTAAGGTGTCCCGCGGTGGCGCTGATAGAGCGCATCTTCTCTCACATGCTGCAGGGCGTGGAGATTCACGATCGACAGATCCGCGTGTTTGCCCGTTTCAATCGTCCCCTTGTCGCGGATGCCGAAGCGCGCCGCACCATGCGTTGCCGTGAGCTTCGCCACCTGCTCCGGCGTCAGCCCCTTGTCGAACAGCACCGCGCGCGTGAACTGCACCCCGGCAATCCCGCCCCAGATCTCGAAAAAGTTCTCGCGCTGCTTCATCTCGGGCGGACACGGCGAATGATCCGAAGCCACGATATCGACCGATCCGCTCTCCACGCACGCCACCAGCGCACTCTGTTCCGCGATGCTCCTGAGCGGCGGCGTGCACTTCGCCAGCCCGCCCATCCGTTCCAGGTCTTCCTCGCTGAACATCAGGTAATGCGGGCACGTCTCGATCGAAACATCGGCCCCGAGAGCCCGCGCATCGAGCGCCGCCGCGACCCCGCTGCCGGAACTGACATGCACGATGTGCAGCCTGCAGCGCGTCTCGCGCGCAAACAACCCCGCGCGCTGGATCGCTTCCACCTCCGCCACCACCGGCCGCGATTCGAGAAATGCCCAGACATTGCGGCGCCCCCGCGCCAGCATGCGCTGCGTGAGCGTCTTCGTAATTTCCTCGCTCTCCGCGTGCACCGCGACCGGCAAACCCAGCCGCGCCGCTTCGCGCATCCCTTCAAGCAGCGTCACGTCATCGGCGCGCGGAAACTCGGGCAATCCGGAATCGCACAGAAAGGCTTTGAACCCGATCACGCCGCGCCCGGCCAGTTCGGCCATCTCGCCGAGGTTTCCCGGAACAATGCCGCCCCACAGCGCGAAATCCGTAATGGAAGCTTCTTCGAGCGCGGCTCTCTTGCGATCGAACTCCGCCGCCGTCACCGTGCACGGCGTCGAGTTGAGCGGCATATCGAAGAACAAAGTTCCGCCGCCGGCCGCCAGCGCACGGCTGCCCGTCGCGGCTCCTTCCCAGTCCGCGCGCCCCGGATCGTTGAAATGCAGATGCACATCGATCAGTCCCGGGAGAACCACATGGCCCAGCGCATCGATGCGATGTTTCCCGCCGCTCAGTTCCGGCCCGATCGCCGCGATGAGACCATCCTCCACGCCGACGTCCGCATGAATCGACCCCTGCGGCGTCACCACCTGTCCGCCGTGTATCACCAGATCAAACATTGCGAATGAACCTCAGGGAGCATTCGAGCGCCCGAGCAACATCATCGCGCAGAACTGTTTCATCCGGATGATGGCTCACACCACCCGGACTGCGCACAAACAGCATAGCCGCCGGCACGAGCGCAGCGAGAATCATGGCATCGTGCCCGGCGCCGCTCGTCATGTGATGCACCGGACAGCCTGCCTCGCGCACCGCGGCTTCGAGTTTCGCGCGCAACGTTTCATCCATTGGAACCGCCCGCTGATCGAGGCGCTCCTCGCAGCCGCACGCCATCCTGCGCTCCGACGCGATCATCCTCGCGCGCGTTTCAAACGCCCGCACCGCGACCTTCCGCACCTCATCCGAAGCGTGCCGCACATCGAGGCTCAGCTCCGCCACTCCCGGCACCACGTTCCCCGCGCCGGGATTCACCTTCACCGATCCCACCGTAGCCACCAGCCCATCCGCGCGCCGCGCATACGACTCGACAAACGAGATCCACTCCGCCGCGGCCGCGAGCGCATCGCGCCTGAGGTGCATCGGCGTGGTCCCGGCATGATTCGCGCGCCCCGTGAACGTCACCGTCCATCGGCTCTGGCCCACGATCGCGTCCACAATCCCGAGCGGCAGATCCAGACTCTCGAGCACCGGCCCCTGTTCGATATGGATCTCGAAGTATGCGACCGCACGCGGCGATAATCGCGCCGCCGGCAACTGCGCCGGATCGAGCCCGTACGCGCGAATCGCGTCCGCCACGCCGCGCCCCGGAAGCTCCCCATCGAGCGTCCCCGCCACAGCGCGGCTGCCGATGAACGGCACTCCAAAGCGAACACCCTCTTCTTCCGAAAACCCGATCACCTCGATCGAAAGCCCAGGCCGCCCGGAACCCAGCGCTTCCACCAGCGCCACACCCATCACCACGCCCAGAAC
>DASPQQ010000033.1:0-2537 GCA_035624885.1 Bryobacteraceae bacterium
AACAACCGCATCCAGCTTTCCTTCCGGGACATGGGCACGCACGAAGCGCCCTACCACTCGATCGCTCCCACCGGCGCCACGGCTCTGCAGGCCGAGCCCAAACAGACTCTCACGGCGCGCAACTTCGAGGACATGTATACCCCCGAACTGGTCGCGCGCGTGCGCGAACTGCCGCGCAAATCGCAGGACGGCACCGACGCCCGCATCGAACTGCATCGCCGTCTTGCCCTTCCCGTCGCCTGCCTCATGCTCGCCATGGTGGGGATTCCGCTCGGGGCTTCGTCGCGCAAAGGCGGCCGTTCGGCGGGCTATGTCTGGGCCATCTTCCTCGCTTTCTTCTGTTACTACGTGGCGTACATCACGCTCACCAGCCTTGCGCGTTCGCACTCCATCTCTCCCGAACTCGCCTCCTGGCTGCCCAACGCGGCATTCGGAATCGCCGGCGCGGTACTGATCGCCCGCATGGAAACGCCCGGCGACCGCGACCTGACCGGCGCCGTCGTCCAGTTCTTCAACCGCGTCACCGCATGGGTCTCGCAGAAACTCTCCGCGGAGCGCGTTCCGAGCGTCCGTCCCCGCTCGAGCGGCCTGCGCTTCGTACTGTTCCAGATTCTCGATAACTATGTTCTGGCCAACTTCCTGTTCTATTTCGTGATCTGGCTCTGCGGCTGGGTCACGATGGTGCAGGTCTTTACTTTCTTCGACCTGCTGAGCGACATCGTCAAGAACAACATTCCGATTTCGCGCGTCCTGACTTACCACATCTTTCTGACGCCGGAGCTGATTTACGACACGGTTCCGGAAAGCGTCCTGCTGGCGGTGCTGGTAACTTTCGGGGTAATGACAAAGAACAACGAGGTCACGGCGTTCAAGGCCTGCGGCATCAGCGTGCGGCGTCTCGCGGTTCCCGTGCTGCTGGCCAGCGCGGTGCTGAGCGCGGGTTTATTCGCTTTCAATTACACCTGGCTGCCGCGCGCCAACCAGGTGCAGGATGCCATCCGCAACGAAATCAAGGGCCGGCCGGTCCAGACTTATCTCCACCCGCAGCGCAAGTGGATTATTCACGATTACCGCATCTTTTATTTCAAATACTTCGATCCTTCCGAGAAGGTAATGGTCGAGCCCTATGTTTTCGAGCTCGACCCGAAGAGCTTCCACCTCGTGCGGGAAATCAGCGCCAACCGCGCGCGCTGGCAGCAGAACATTCAGGCGTGGGTCTGGGAACAGGGGGCGGCACGCGATATCTGCGGCGTGGATGAGTGCAAAATACAGAACTTTACAGTAACTGCGTTCCCGGAAATAGTCGAAACTCCGGATGACTTTCTCAAGGAAGTCAAGCAGGACAAGCAGATGAACTATGCGGAACTCCGGAACTATATCGAAGACCTGCAGAGCAGCGGCTTCGATACCGTCAAGCTGCGCGTGCAGTATTACAAGAAATTCGCCGTGCCTTTGTTCGGGCTCATCATGGCCATGATTTCCGTGCCGTTCGGGTTCATGGTCGGCAACCGCGGCGCGATGGCGGGCATCGGCGTCAGCATCGCGGTCGCGATGGCATATCTCGGGGTCGGACAGCTGTTTGAACAGGTGGGCAATGTCAGCTATCTGCCGCCGCAGCTGGCCGCCTGGGCCCCGGACGGGCTTTTTTCGCTCTGGGGCCTCTACCTGATGCTCCGGATGCGTTCCTGAGCGCCGGGCGGGCCGGAATCGTTATAATAAGCCGGAAGGGCGCACTTCGCGCAAATGCTCGACATCAAGAAGAAACTCCAGGAAGAAATCGCCGCGCTCGAATATGAGCTGCGCAATGAACTGCCGCGGGAAATTCTGAAAGCCCGCGCCCACGGCGATCTCAGCGAAAACGCGGAATATCACGCGGCCAAGGAACGGCAGGGCTTTGTCAACGCCCGCCTCGGACAGCTCCAGAAGCGGCTGGCCGATTTCGCCATGATCGACCTGTCCAAGATTCCCCGCGACCGCGTCGGCCTCGGCTCGCGCGTCACCGTTCTCGACCTGAAAAGGAACGAAGAGATCCAGTACTATCTCGTCACCAGCGAGGAAGCCGACGCCGCTCATGGAAGAATCTCCACTTCCTCACCCATCGGAAAATCGCTGCTCGGCAAGGAGGTTGGCGATACCGTGAAGATGCAGACGCCCGGCGGAGCCAAGGAGTTCGAAATCCTGATGCTCCAGACCATCCACGAACTGGATCGGTAGCCGATGACCATCACCCGCGTCATCGGCCTCTTTTTCGGCCGGATCATCAACGCGATCGTGAGCGCGCTGGCGCTCTCGCGGGTGCACCCGAACGTCCTGACTTTCCTCGGCCTCGTGATCAACATCTGGGCCGCGTTTCTGTTTGCCGCGGGCAAATTCATTCCCGGCGGAATCGTGCTCATCGGCGCCGGTTTGTTCGACATGGTGGATGGAAGAGTGGCGCGCGAGACCAACCGCGTGACGCGCTTCGGCGGTTTCTTCGATTCCGTGATCGACCGTTACTCGGATCTGGGCGTGCTGGTCGGGCTGCTGGTTTACTACGC
>DASPQQ010000034.1:0-4985 GCA_035624885.1 Bryobacteraceae bacterium
GAAACCGGCTGCGGCTACACCACCTGGCTTCGCTACGAATCCCGCCTCCAGAACCAATACGACCGCGCATACAAAACCTGGACCGATTACGAAAACGCCCGCCGCCGCATCGCTTCCGCCGAAGTCGACATCCAGATGCGCCAGGCCCTCTTCGCGCCGCTGCCTTCTGAAATTTCTAACGTGCAAACAGCCCCGCGTCAACAACCTGACGTTGCTGTGGCCGCTCCGCCCCACCCCTCCTGCAAAGACCGGCCTGACGGTGAACCGAACCCGCCGCGGAGCGCCGTCACTTCCTCGGATACCACTCCGCGAACCGAACCTCGATCGGCTTCCCCGCCAGCGCGGCCTTGAACTCTTCGAGCTTCGCGTTCCGGTAGTGATACGGATAAACCACCTTCGGCCCGAACCCCGCCACGCAGGCCGCCGCCGCAGTCATCGTCATGCGCTCATGCGGCAGATTCATGGACACGAAAGCGATATCGATCCCACGCAGCGCCTGCACTTCCGGCACGCACTCCGTCACGCCGGAAAAGTAAATCCGTTTGCCGCCGAACGCAATCACGTACCCGTTGCCGCGGCCCTTCGGATGAAACGGCTCGCCCGGGATCAGATCGTAAGCCGCAATCGCCTCTACCTGCACACCCGCAACTTCGCGGCTCTCGCCGTTGTTGAGCACGATCCCATCGGGAACCTTGTCTTTCCCCGCCGCCGGAATCACCACCGGAGCCCCGGGCTTGCGAATCTTCGCGATTGCCGCCGGATCGAGGTGGTCGTTCTCCGCGCCGGTAATCAGAATCAGATCGGCGGGAGCGCCGGGAGCCGTGGGATCCACCTGCACCACCTTGCCCTCATAGCTCAACTGCACGCTGGCATGCGTGATCGGCGTAATCTCCACCTCCGCCGCGAACGCGAGCGATGCAATCAGCAATGTGGAAGCGGCTTTAGCCGCGTTCTTACTGCTTCTGACGAGCTTTCCGCTCTTCGACGGCCTTCTTGAAATCGGCATCATCCAGATAAACCAGGTCCAGCCACACCTGCACCATGTCGTCCACGCTGCGTTCGCCGTACCCGACCCATGCATTCGGGTCCGGATTCCGCGGATTCGCCGCCGTGTTGTCATGAATCCCGATCATGTGCAGCACCGTCCCGGCCGGCAGCAGCGGCGCCGCATCGTCGGCATAAATGTAGTTGATGTGCCAGTTGAAATTGAACCGGTCGACCGAACTCAGAACCGTGGTGGTGTTATCGAGGTTGATCGCCTCGAGCGTCATCCCCTTGCCGCGCATATGCATGTGCGGCTGGAAGGTATCGATGCGCGCGTTGCGCGTCAGCCGGTAATAGCCGTCCGTCCGCACCACACTGTTCGGCGGAATCTCCAGCTCATCGTTCGGATTGTTGCGGATCGCGACCGACCGCACCTGATACTTCGGCGTGAACCCCTTCGGATAGAACTTGAACGCAATCGTCGTATGGTTCGTCTGCTCGGAGCCCTGCGCGAAGTAATGCATATCGAAGCGCAGCCGCGTGCCCTTCTTCAATAACCGGCTCGTATTGTCGGCGAAGATATCGCCGTACTTGCCCACCGCGTATTCGGTGAGCTGCACGCCCGATTCCGGCGTCCCCGCCGGCGCATCCGGCTCGATCGCATAGACCACGCAATGATGCGTGATCTTCCGGTTCGACGGTTTGATTTCCATCGCCTTGATCCACCGGTCTTCGGTCAGCGTCACTTCGGCATACTGATCGATCCACCAGTCCGGCCCCTTGGCGTACATCTTGAAGTCGTCGGTCGTAACCGTCAGATCCGGTTCGCCGATATACCACTCGGTCTCCGGCCGGAACTTCGGCGCGGGCGGCATCTCCGCGGGATTGCCTTCCACCGCGCCCTGATCCACCCACTTCAGCACCGCCGCAATCTCGGCATCGCTCAGCGAGATATCGTTCTTGTATTCGCGGATCCCGACGGTCCTGTCGAGATGCCACGGCGGCATATCCCGCTGCGCGACTCTCTGGCGGATCGACTTCGCCCACGGCCGCGCATCGTTATAAGTCATCAGCGACATCGGCGCCGTCGTGCCCGGGTGATGGCACGAATCGCAGCTCTTCTCGAAGATGGGCGCGATGTCCTTTGAGAACGTGAGCTGTTTTTCCGCCCCAGCCGTAGCCGCATCGGCGCCATAGGCCACCATCGCGACTGCCATCGTCAAAAGGATCGTCTTCATCCCGCTCTCCTTCCCGCTTACTTTACCGTTACTTTTACCTGCGCATTTGTCCAGCAGCAGTGATACCCGAAATTGCCCGCATTCTCGCCCGACCCGTCATCCACCACCACCTGCAGGATGTATTCGCCCGGCGCGCTGAACCGGGCGGTCGTCGTGCCCTTGCCATCCGCCATCTTCTGCTCCACGGGATCGAACGTCACCTTCCCCGGCCCGCGATACATCCCCCAGGCAAACGTCAACCCGATCGGCTTGCCCTGCCGCACCGGCCGCCCGTCATCGGTAGCCGAAATCGCCAGCGTCAAAGGTTCGGACGCGGACACCAGCTGCGGACCCGGCACCGTCACCACCGGCGGCAGATTCGAATAAGGATTCTCGATATTCGCCCCGCGCGTGGTCCACTTGCGGTCGATCATCCACTGCGGCCCAAGCGAAGCCACCACTTTCTGCGTATCGCCATTCGCCTTCACGGTCCAGGTGAGTGTCTGTCCCACGAAATCTTTCGGCACTCTGACACTGAAAACGTCCTTATGCCGCCGCGCGAGGAAATGGGTCGGCTGCCCGCGATCCGCCGGCCCGGGCGAAAAATTGTTATCCGGCCCGACCGGAATATCGGGCGTCTCCTCGTAATTGCGGTTCATATACCCGAACCACATATTGAAGGAGCCGTCTTCGTTGGTGTCATACCCCTCATAGGCGGGAGAGATCCCCTGGCCAGACCAGTGCCGCAGGTTTACCAGCTGGGTCTGGGCGGAAAGCGGAAAACTCAGCGCCACGGCGCAAAGAAGAAGGCGGACGTTCATGCGGTTGAGAATCAGGTTATTGATTTTGCCGGAGGGAGTCAATCAGATCCGAATCCGCCCCCGTGCAAGAGCCGTTCACGCCGGTCGCCGGATCGGCCACAGCAGGATGACGATCATAGCCAGCAGCGAAACAATATTCACGGCCCATACCCACATCCCGCCGATATCGAGCCACTGTCCCTGGAAGCGGAATGCAACCCAGCGCGGCTCGACGATCACATTGAACGCGATCGTCAGCGCCGCCAGTCCGGCCAGGGCAACGATGCGCACCAGAGCCGCGCCCCGCATCCACCAGCGCAATGCGAGCACCGCGAGCTCGAAACCCAGAGTAAGCACCAGCAGCACAGCCGCAATTTTCAACGGCGGGCTGCTCAGCCACCAGCTCGCTGCCAACACCAGAGCGGAAACGATCCAGGCGACCGTAATGAGGTGCCGGAACTCGATGCGGCCAAAGCCTTGCGGCGCCGCGGACGCGACAGCCACGCCGCCGATCCGGCCGGTCAGCGTAATGATCGATCCCGGCTTTTTCCATCCCCCGTAGCGGCCACCCAGGTCTTCCACCATCTCGCCCAGAATGGTCATTGCGCGCATCGCGTTCCGCGCTGCCCGGACGCGGTCCGGACTTCTCCGAACTTCGCCAATAGCCTTCTTCAGGAATGCCGTGACAGTTCCCAGAGAACGGGGCTGCACCTTTTGGGGCGGCTTGCCAGGTGTCTCTCTCTCCGGGAACCGGTGCCGAATCGCCTGCCATGTCCGCTTCAGAGCAGCTCTGGCGCTGGCCGCGGCCGACGGCCCGGTGGCCCCGCTGGGCCTCGGTCCCTGCGTCTTCTTCTTTCTCAACTTCGGCACGGGCCACAGCGCAAGGCTCGCAGCGAGCAGCAGCACCGCGGAGGTAACATTCGCCCCGCGCACGAAACTCCTGCCCGGCACCAGAACGTAGCCGAGAACCCAGACGGAAAAGCCCTGGCGCAGGGCCCATCCGCTCAGGGCCGCGGCGGTTGCCGGCGCCGCGATAAGAGCCAGTGCGCGGTACGGCCGCGGCCACCGGCGCGACAGAATGAGCGCGCTGACCGCGATAATCAGGAGCACCAGCGGCGGGCTGGCCGGATTGTCCGAAAACCCCTGCAGGCTCGCCACTCCCCATATCGCGACAAGGGCGAGCACCGGGCTGCCCCACTGCCAGACCCGGCGCATTCCAATGCGAAGGCGCAGCAGCCGCATCGCCATGGGAGCAGCCAGCGCCGCTGCTCCCGCAATAATCCAGGCCGGCGCATGTCCGAACGGCAACGACAGAAGCATGAGTCCGGCCGCGACAACCACGGGCAGCGCGCGGCGTACTGCCTTTGATCCCGCAATCTTTCCGGCCCGGCGCAGCAGACCGTTCACCGCGATGTGCGCGAAAAGTGCGATCAGCGCGGCGACGGCGCCCGCCCGGGTGGCTTCGTGGGAACTCAGCAGAGCGCCCGCGCCGAACAGCAGCAATGCGGCGGTCCACAGCAGGGCAATCCAGTGCTGATAGATGACGTTGAAGACGCGTTGCGGAGCGCTCAGCTCGATGATTGCCCACGGCACCTGCGCGAGCTGCGCCACAATCGCATCGGGCTGCTTCCCGCTGTCCCCCACGTCCTCCAGCATCAGCCCCACGATCCCGGTGGCGCGCCGCGCGTTGCGCCCGATCGTCCGGGGGGCCGGATCCCGCGCGCCGGAAATGGTCTTGCGCAGGTTAGCTGTGGCTGTCAGGCTTAGTGTCCGCATGCAGTTTGAGGAACTCTTCCCAGTCTTCGGCAATTGCCTCCTGCGCGGCCGTGATCAATTTTTCTTTCTCCTCCGCGTCTTTCCTGTCGCAGAGAATCGCCGAGATCAGCCGCTCGGCGCCGTCCAGCCGGCCGCGCAGCATGTCATGCATTCGCCAGTCCCTTTCGAAAAAGGCTCCGAACGCACCAAAGCTCTGGCCCTCCAGTTT
>DASPQQ010000035.1:0-8508 GCA_035624885.1 Bryobacteraceae bacterium
CGCAGGCGATTTCCCGACTGCTCCATCATTCCTTCGCCGAGGAAGCGCTCGAATGCGGCGCCGTAGCGCTGCCAGTCGGATTCCGCGGTCTCCACGCCTTCAGAAAGCCGCAGCCCGACGAAGAATTTTTCTTCCACCGGATCGGGCGTCGAACGCTCTTTTGCGCCGCTCGCCGCCAGATATTCCGCCACCGTTTCCGGATTCTGCCAGCGTGCCACACCATCGAACGAGTGGGCATCCGCGCCGAACCCGAAATATGGTTCGCGCCGCCAGTACTTCAGGTTATGGATCGATTCCGCGCCCGGCCGCGCGAAGTTCGAGATCTCGTATCGGTCGATGCCCGCGCGCGCCAGCTCCGCCACGGCGATCTCATAGAAATCCGCGATCGCGTCGTTTGAGGGCACATCGCTCGCGCCATAGCGCCTGCCGCCGAGCAGAATCTCGGCGCCGAGACGGCTGTCCTCATCCACTTCCAGCATGTAGACCGAAACATGCGGCGCGCCGAGGCGGATCGCCGCCGCGACCGATTCACGCCAACTCGCCTCCGTCTGTCCAGGCAACCCGGCAATCAGATCGACGTTGAGGTTCGCGATGCCGCGCGCGCGCAGCCTTGCCACATCGCGTTCCACGATTGCCGCGTCGTGCCGCCGTCCCGTTCGCGCCAGTTCGCCGCGAACAAACGATTGCACCCCGAGGCTGACCCGATTGATTCCGGCGTCGGCCCAGGCGGCAATCCTCTCCTCGTCGAACGTTCCCGGAGCGGCTTCGATGGTGGCCTCGCGCCATGGCTTCCCGGGAACCGCCTCCAGGAGCCGGCGGATTGCCTCCGGCGTCATTGCGCTCGGCGTTCCCCCGCCCAGATAAACCGTGTCAGGTGGCTGACTCAGGAGCCCGGACGCGCCAATTTCTTCGACCACGGCGTCGAGGTAGGGCCGCTCCAGTTCGCGCGGCAGAACCCCTGATGCGAAGTTGCAGTAGGTGCACTTCTGCGCGCAAAAGGGCCACGAAATGTAAACGCCAGCCAAGTGGAAATTTCATGATAACGTTCAGACGCGAGCGTGCCCGCGCGGCGGGGATAAACGTTTCATTCGGTAATGGTACTCATGGGAGCGGCAAACCACTCCGCCGGGCATGATCTTCTTTGCCAGGCGGGCTATACTCAAACCATCACTCCTCAACCGCCACCGCCGCCGGACCCCAGAAAAACCACCGCGATTGTCATTTTCTGGCTGAGTTTAGCCATCGTGTTTGCCGGCGTCGTCGGGTTCTGGTCGAACCATTTCTCAAGCGGCTTCCACATGGACGACGCCCGCGCCATCGTGTCGAATCCGGCGATCCGAACGCTGACGAGCATTCCGAAGTTTTTCGTCGATCCCCGCCTTTTCAGCTCCGACCGCGCGCACGCGTCCTGGCAGCCGCTCCTGTCGACTGTTTTCACTCTGGACTACGTCATCCGGGGCCGCGCCGATGTTCTGCTCTTTCAGTTGCAGACCTTCCTCTGGTTCTGTCTGGAACTCGGCCTGATCTACCTCTTGTTCCGCCTCGTTCCGGGCGGCAAACACTATTCGGCCCTTTTCGCCGCGGCGCTTTTTGGCTTGCACCCGATCGCGGCAAATACGATCAACGACCCGCTTCAGCTCGGTCCGGTCCTCGGTGCGATCGGTGTGCTGGCCGGGCTTTCCATCGCTCTGGTGTGGCCACACCGCCTGCCGGCGCAAATCAGTCTCGGTGCTCCCCGGGTGCCGAAGAACGAATGGGATCTTTTCCGTATCCGCTGGCAGCCGAAGGTTTCCCGCTGGTACAACCACATCCGGAAAGTGCGGCTGGGTCTCTATATGATTCCCGTGGGCCTGGGCCTGCTGGCTTTCCCGGCAACGGCCATCTTTGCGCCGCTGCTGGCGATCTACATGATTCTGTTCGAGCCGGCGAAGCCCCTGCGGCGCGTCGTCTATCCCGCCATGGTGTGCGGCGCGTGGTGGCTGTTGCAGGTGCTGCTGCTCTGGATACACGCTGCCAATTCGCACGTCTCGCTTCTCGATTACTGGCTCACCCAGCCGCTGGTGGTGCTGCGGTCCCTCTGGTTCTTCCTTGCGCCATTCCGGCTCGGCGGTATCTCCACGCTGCTGCCGGTCGAGCATTTCTGGTCGCCCTGGGCCATTGCGGGAGACGTGGGCACAGCCGCCCTGATCTTCCTGGCGCTTCGCCTTGGCCGTCTGGCGGAATGGCGCGCCGTCGCCTTCGGGATCTGGTGGTTCCTTGTGGCGCTCGTGCCATTCGCGTTCGTTCCCGAGCAGCAGGTGGAAACCTTCCCGAGGCTCTTCTTTGCCTCCATCGGGCTGACGCTCGCGTTGTCGCGCACGCTGCTCCTCCTCGGCGCGCGGCTCAAGGAGAGGAAGTGGGGCGGGCTCAGCCTCGAGCTTCCGGCGCTTGGTCTTGGCCTTGTCGTGTCACTCACCGTTCTCGGGCTGCTCGGACAGGAAACTTACCGGCTCAACGACGTGTGGAAGTCCGATGATTCGCTCTGGAAGGATATGGTCCAGAGATATCCGAACGATCCGGTTGCCCTGATGCGCCACGCCGTCCTCATCATGGGCTCCAATGAGCAGGATTTCTTCGACATTCGTCTCGACGAGGCATATACCGATCTCAAACGAGCTGTTCAGCTGCTGCCCCGCAGCCCTGAACCGCTGACATGGCTGGCCGAAGCTTCCAGCCGCAAGCGGCTCGAAGCGGATGCGGGCAAGCAACTTCAGGACGCCATGCGCCTCGATCCTTCCTACGCACCGGCCTATGCAAGCTACGCGCGCTGGCTGCTCGATCGCGGCAGACTCCATGAAGCCATGGCCATGGCCCGGAAGGCGGTCGAACTGGACCCTTCCAACCTGCCGGGGTTCCAGGCAATTGCAGACACGTATCTCGCACAACCGGACTGGAAGGATGCGATCCCTGCTGCCGAGCAGGTTCTTCGCATTGATCCGGACAGCAGGGATGGGCAGCGTGCCCTGGAGGTCGCACAGGCTGGCCTCGCTGCCCGCACGACAGCGGAGACAGCCGCCGCCAGCCAGCCGTCGGTGGACAACTATCTGGCCCTCTCAGCCGTTTATTACCAGGAGAAGCGCTACGAGGATTGCATCAGGGCGGCTCAGCAGGCGCTGAAGATTCAGCCCAACCTCGCCGAAGCTTATGTCAACATGGCCACTGCCTACCACGCTTTGGGAAAGACGGACGACGGCATCGCGGCGCTGCGCGAGGCTGCCCGGCTTCGCCCCGATATGGAAGTGGTCAGGAACAATCTGGCCTGGGAACTGGCCCACAAGGGCGAACCAGACTCCAACTGATCCACTGTGATGCCTCGGCACGAAATCGCAACCCTCGGCGGCGGCTGTTTCTGGTGCGTCGAAGCGGTGTTTTCAGAGACCGCCGGCGTCGAGAGCGCCATCTCCGGCTATATGGGCGGAACGAAGCCGAATCCAACCTATGAACAGGTCTGCTCGGGCCGGACCGGTCACGTGGAAGTGGTGCAGGTGACGTTCGATCCGGCGTCGATCGCGTACCGCGACATCCTCGAAATCTTCTTCTCGACGCACGATCCGACCACGCTCAACCGCCAGGGCAACGACCTGGGCACGCAGTACCGCTCCGTGATCTTCCACCACTCGCCCGAGCAGGAGAAAACGGCTCGCGAGACGGTCGCGGAGCTGGCGGCGGAAAAGGCTTTCGACAGCCCGATCGTCACCGCGATCGAACCCGCCGCGGTCTTCTATCCGGCCGAGGATTACCACCAGAGGTACTTCGAGAACAATCCTTTTCAGCCTTACTGCGCGTTTGTGGTGGCGCCGAAAGTGCTGAAGTTCCGCAAAAAATTCGTTTCCCGAATCCGGCCCTGATCAGCCGGCGGCAGGCTGCTGCTGGGTCATGCAATGCAGCGTCCCGAGACCCCAGACCAGCTCCACGCAGTTGATCCCGATGACATGCCGTCCCGGGAAGCATTCGGCGAGGATGTTCAGCGCGATGCGGTCGTTCGGATCGTTGAAGGTCGGCACCAGCACGATTCTGTTCGCGATATAGAAGTTGGCGTAGCTCGCGGGCAGGCGCTGCCCGTCGAACCACAGCGGCGCGGGCATCGGCAGCGCGCGCACGCGCACGGGAAACCTCTTCGCGATCTCCCAGTTCTCGCGCAGCACCGCATAATTCGGGTCCGACGTATCGTGCTCGGACACCATCACGATCGTCTCGCGATCCGTGAAGCGCGCCAGATCGTCCACATGCCCGTGCGTATCGTCGCCCGCGATTCCGTTGCGCAGCCAGAGCACGTGATCGATCCCGAGATAGTCGCACATGGCGTCTTCGATCTCCTGCCGGCTGAGATCGGGATTGCGCGCCTGCACGGGGCTGAGCAGACATTCTTCGGTGGTGAGCAGCATGCCGTCGCCATTGACGTCGATGCTGCCGCCCTCGAGCACCATGTCCGGCCGCCACGACTGCATGCCGAGGAGGCCCGGAATCGCCACGCCCGCCGCTTCATCGCGCAGATGGTTCTCGTATTTGGCCCAGCCGTTGAAGCGCCACTTGGTGGCCGCGACGGTGCCGAGCGCGTTGCGCACAAAAAGGGGTGCGAAATCGCGCGCCCACACGCGATCCGTCTGCAGCATGAAGAATTCGATCGCTTCCCACTGCACCCCGGTTTTTTCGAGCACCCGCCGCGCCGAATTCTCCGCCTCGCCATCCTGCAGCAGAATGCGGACTTTCTCGACTTCGCTCAGCTTGCGGACGATTTCGCCGTAGACCCACGGAATCGGCTCGAAACGGCCCGGCCAGTCTTCTTCGTTATGCGGCCAGGCGATCCAGGTGGCCTCGTGCGGCTCCCACTCGGCCGGCATGCGGTACCCCAGCTGGCGCGGCGTCACGCGAGGAACCGGTTCGTAATAGGCCCGTACGCATCGATGCGCCGGTCACGCAGGAACGGCCAGCCGCGCCGCACCTCTTCCATCACCTTCACGTCGCACTCGACGACGAGAATCTCTTCCCGGTCGTGCGATGCTTCCGCCAGCACGCGCCCGAACGGATCGCTGACGAACGAACCGCCCCAGAATTCGAGCCCTTCGTCCTTCGGGCCCTTTTCGAACCCCACGCGATTCACCGCCGCCACGTAAACTCCGTTCGCAATCGCATGCGCGCGCTGCGCCGTGCGCCACGCATCGTGCTGCGCCGCGCCATACTGCGCCTTCTCCGCCGGATGCCAGCCGATCGCCGTCGGGTAGAACAGGATGTTCGCGCCGGTGAGCGCGGCGATCCGCGCCGCTTCCGGATACCACTGGTCCCAGCAGACCAGCACGGCGATGCGCCCGAACTTCGTATCGAAAGCCCGGAACCCCAGATCGCCCGGCGTGAAATAGAACTTTTCGAAAAACAGCGGATCGTCCGGGATATGCATCTTGCGGTAAATCCCGAGCAGGCTGCCGTCGGCGTCGAGGACCGCCGCCGTGTTGTGATACAACCCGGTCGCGCGCTTTTCAAACAGCGACGCGACAATCACCACGCCCAGCTCTCTGGCCAGAGGGCCGAGCACATCGGTGGAAGGCCCGGGAACCGGTTCGGCGAGATCGAACAGCCGCGCGTCTTCTTCGCGGCAGAAGTACTGCGAGCGGAACAACTCCTGGAGGCAGACAATCTGCGCGCCCTTGCGGGCCGCCTCGCGCACTTTGCGGACAGCGGCGTCCAGATTCGCCTGCGGATCCGGCCCGCACGCCATCTGCACCAGCCCGACGCGGAATTTTTCAACGGTCACCATCCTATTCTAAGAAAGCAGTCTCCATGCCATCCCTCGTTCTTTTCGACATCGACGGGACACTCGTCCGCAGGGCCGGCCCGCACCATCGCGAGGCCCTTGCCGCCGCCATCCGCGCCGTCACCGGCCTCGAAACCACCACCGAGGGAATTCCGGTTCACGGCATGCTCGACCCGGATATTCTCACCGGGATGATGCTCCGCGCGGGTTTCGATGCCGGCCGCGCCGCGGCTCTTCTGCCCGATGTTCTCAAAGCCGCCGAACAAGCCTACCTGCGCGGCGTTCCCGATCTCACGGACAAACGCTGTCCCGGCGTGATTCCCGTGCTCGAAGGTCTTACTGAACGCGGCGCCATCCTCGCCCTCGTCACCGGCAATCTGACGCGCATCGGCTGGCACAAGCTCGAACGCGCCGGCCTCGGCCACTATTTCCGCTTCGGCGCCTTCGGCGAAATGGCGCCCACGCGCGGCGGCCTCGCGCGGCTTGCCATCGAACGCGCTCGCGGCGAATATCAGATCGATCGCATCTCGCTCATCGGCGATGCCATGCAGGACGTTCTCGCGGCCCGCGAAAACGCCATCCGCTCGATCGCGGTGCGCACCGGCATCACGCCCGCCGCGGAGCTCGAAGCCGCCGCTCCCGACCTGATTCTGGAAGACCTGACACACCTCGATCTGAGCATCATCTAAAATGTGGAATTGACCAGTCGCCCGCTTTTACGGCCTAACTGGCCCCTCCTCTACACCGCGGTAGCGATTACAACCCTTGCCACGCTTCTGCTCGAACTCTCGCTGGCCTGGATCTCGACCGTCATCTTCGGCCGCTCCACGCTGCCGCTTGCGCTCGCGGGGCTCGCGGCGGGCGCCCTCCTGGCGCTGTTCCTCGCCGGGCCCCTCTACCGTCAACTGGGCGGGGTGAGTCTCTTGACGGCGGGCCTCGTCGTCGTCGTGCTGTTCTTTTTCACCGCGCAGCACGCTCTGTACCTCGCTGCCGTTCTGCCGTTTGCCGGCGCCGGATTCGCGCTGGTCCGCGCCGCCGCGGAAACGGTCGAGCATGCCGAACGCGTTTACTGCTTCGCCTTTCTCGGGGGCGCGGGAGGGTGTCTGGTTCTGGTTCTTCTCTTCAACACGTTTGGCGGGCCGGCCACCGTGATCGCGGCCGCTGTCCTGTTTGCCTCGGCCGCGGCCATCTGGTTCAGCCTGGGAGGCTACAAGGCAGGACGCATCGCCAGCGTCGCCGCCGGTCTCTTCCTCACCATGATGGTGGTGGCCAACGTGAAAGGCCGCTTCGTGGAAGTGGGGCGCGCGCACCTGGCCATTCCGGGCGACCGGGGTCTGACGGCGCTTTTCGCCGTGCTGCTCTCGGCGGCGCTCGGCAGCCTGCTCAGCGCCGCCGTTCTGCGGGCGGACCGGCGCCGCTTTGCCGCCGCACTCGGCGCATCCGCCGTGCTCGCCATCGCCGTCGCTCCCGGAACCGCGCAGGTCACTCTGTTTCTGATCGCGCCCGCCGGGTTTCTTCTCGGGCTCGCGCTGCCCGCCGGAACCCGCCTGGTCAGGCCCGCGGCTTCGGCGTAAGGATATTCACCCGCACCGGCCTCGACCCGTCCGCCACCCGGACAATCTTGCAGACCACCTGCACCGCCTCCGCCGGCGTGATCAGACGCGTCACATTCCCCGGCCCGTCGAGTCCCGCGAACACCAGCACATGAGGATTCGGCACGAAAATCTCCGCCACGCGCAGCATCTCATCGCCCGCCCGCACCATCACCATCAGCTCCTGATCGTCGGGCAGCGGCCGCTGCATGGCCTGAATCTGCGAGAGAATCGCCGCCTGCGTCGTATCCGGCGGAGCAGCGGGCTTGGGCGGATCCGGAGGACGAATTGCCTCCATCACCGTGCTTTTCGTGCCTTCGATGGCCTGACTCGCCAGCGTCTTTCCCAGATTCGCCAGATTCATGCTGTTCTCGATGCTAGCATCCGGCGCCCGGGCCTACAATTGAGTCAGGAGTCGTATTGCCCGGTCACGCACACGATCACGGCGGTCACCATCACCACCATGGCACTGCCTCGGGTAAGGTTCTGGTCTGGTCTTTCATCGCCACCGCCGCCTTTGTCGTGTTCGAAGCGCTGGCGGGCTGGCGCGCCCACAGTCTCGCGCTGATCTCCGACGCGGGCCATAACGCCACCGATGCTCTCGCGCTGGCTCTGGCCTGGTTCGCCGTTTTTCTGCAGTCGAAACCGGCCGATGAATCCCGCACCTTCGGCTATCACCGGGCCGGCGTACTCGCCGCTTTCATCAACGCCCTGACGCTGATCGTTCTCTCGGCGTGGCTTCTCTGGGAAAGCTGGACGCGGCTTCTCCATCCGGTGGCGGTCGACGAAATCGTGATGGTCTGGGCGGCCTGCGGCGCGGTGGTGCTGAACGGCGGCATCCTGCTCGGCCTGCAGCGCTCGGGTACCGGCGATATCAACCTGCGCGGGGCTTTCCTCCACATGCTGGGAGATCTGTTCGGCGCCATCGCCATCATCGCCGGTTCGTTCATCATCCGCGCCACCGGCTGGACGCGCGTCGACCCGATCCTGTCCATCCTCATTTCCGTCCTGATCATCTGGACCGCCTGGGACATCACCCACGAATCGCTCAATATCCTTCTCGAAGGCCTGCCGCGCGGCGTGGAACTGGCCAGCGTGAAGGAAGCGGTGCGGCACGTCGAAGGAGTG